>JAZBPF010000046.1:0-17448 GCA_036351515.1 Pseudomonadales bacterium
CCGGGCCTTCGGCACGCCGGCCGCGACCTTGAAGTCGAACTCGTCCAGGGTCTTCACGGACGGGAACGTGGCCAGCTTCACCAGCATCTGGCGCGACCGCTGCTGGCGCAGGCCGTGCTCGGCCTCGAGGACGCGCTCCAGATAGTCCGTGAAGCTCAGCTTCTTCCGGGCTGCCTCGTCGGCCAGGTTCGCGTAGTCCCGGCCGATGGCGCTCAGCGACAGGGCTGCACACAGCTCCTCGATGCGCACGCTCATGCCTCCAGCTCCGCCAGCAGGGCCTCGTACTCCCGAGGCGACCGCTGCAGCGGGTACCGCGGCCACTGGAAGGTCTGCGTCGGCGCTGCCTCCGGCTGCTGGGGCACGGGCGACATGGCCGCCTGGTCCTCCGGAAGCCGGACGATCGGCCGTTCACCGGTAGTGCCGTGGATTCGAACGTCCGCCACCTTCGATCGCTCGAGAAGGAGAACGCCCGGCTGAAGAAGCTGCTGACCGAGCGCGACCTCGAGATTGAAGTCATGAAGGAGGTGAACGCAAAAAAAAATTGTGAGCGCGTCGGCGCGGCGGTCGGTGGCTCGCTACATCGCGAGCCGCGGGATCTCGCTGCGACGCGCCTGCTCTCTTGCGAGGGTTGCTCGATCGACCCTGAGCGACGAATCCGTGCTCGAAGCAAAGGGTCGGAAGCCAGTCAGTGCCATGAAGGATCTGCCGCGACAGCACCCGAGGTTCGGCTATCGGAGAATCCGGATCCTCTTGCGGCGGCACGGACTTCATCAGTGATCGGGCGGCTCAAGGCGAAGGAGATCGCCCACCGGGACAACTGGAGTCGCCTCGAGGATATCGAGTACGCGACGCTGGTATGGACCGACTGAATCAGCCATCGACCGATTCTCGAGCCGATCGTGGACGTCCCTTCTTCCGAGTTCGAGGCCGAGTACCACCGACTGCAAACAGATCAGGCTCTGGAGGACTGGCTCACGCCAGTCGGCCTCCGCGAACCCGAGACGGCTCAGTTTTCTCGCATGGCTACCATGGCAGAAGCATCAATTCTAGATCGTCTAGTTTCGGGAGCTGACTACGACAAGACGGACCGCCTATCTTGTGCTCCTCATTGCAAGAACATCCGACATGATTAGCGATACCAGCTCGCTTTGTTGGCGTGCGCCAGTCTTGTAGAGTGCCCTTTTTAGAAGCGTTCTAGCGGTGGACACGGCGCGCCTAGTTTCGACCGCGCACTCCTCTAAAGTCATACCACAACAAAGCCCGAGAGCTACTTCAGCCTCGCCTTGCGTCAGCCCATACGCCGAACGGAGACGCCCAAGTTCTTTCTCCAACGGGGCGTCCGGATCGTGAATCAAGATGCAGATCGCAGCGGAACCACCCCCTTGACTCTCAGATGCCATCAGAGGCGAGACTAACACCCTATAGGCGCGACGACCGCTTGGTCTTTCAATTACAAATTCTCGGTGGACGAC
Source organism: Pseudomonadales bacterium (assembly GCA_036351515.1). Lineage (GTDB taxonomy): Bacteria > Pseudomonadota > Gammaproteobacteria > Pseudomonadales > Azotimanducaceae > JAZBPF01. The sequence continues at coordinate 1,473 of JAZBPF010000046.1, forward strand.
CGGGGCTTCAACACGAACAGCAGTCCCCTCCGCAAGAAGTCCGCGGATAGCAGCCTGAAGGGGCCTGGGAATCTCCATGGCGGAGGCGGAATGCCCGACTGAGGTGATGACCAATCCATCCCGTTCTTCGAAGATTGCGTCAGCCCTCAAATTCGTGAACTGTATCCGGCCATCACGGTCCAGAAGAACAATTCCGTAGGGCAGTGCATCGAGGGACGCCCACGCTGTATCGCGTTGGAGGGTGAGAGTGTCGACGTAACTATCAAGAGTGAAGAAGTTAGTGAGGTGGGGCGCGACCCTTGCCAGGAACTGCCGTTCAGCATGGTCGAAATCTCCATTCGCCTCCTCTTTCGCGAAATGGATGATTGTTATCAGATCATTCGCTGCCGCCGGCACGATCCGAGCGGGGTACTTCAGGCCAAGAGGACCAAGAAAGCTTCTCCAATACGCAGTATCGCGAAGCGAATTCAAGTCGACCCGGTCCGAGCCGAATCCCACCATACCGGGGGTGGGCGGCTCACGGAAAACCTTCTTGAACGGATTCATGTGGGCAACCTGAACGTATTTTTCAACGACATCCGGCTGCGTTACATAAACCTCGTAGTCACGAACGGGACGAATTAGGGCTCCAGTGTATGGATCCGCTGTCTCGAGCCCGGCTCCAATCGAGCCCACTGAGCGGGAAAGTAGTTTGAAGAACTGTCTACGTGCCTCTTTTTCGGAAACACCAGCGTAGAGCAACTCCAGACAGTCCAGAAGAGCGGATTCAATCGATTTCCCGACGCCTTTCAACTTCATGCCGCACAAATTCCCTAGCCATTCGAAGCGCCAGGTGACCAAGCTGACCGCCATATTTTCTAGCCAAGCGATTCCGACACGTCAAGACGGCAGACCCTACGCTTCCAGAGTCCCCCCGCGCCTTCCTCCATCCAGCCTCTAGAGCCTCCCGCTCCGAGCAGAACCACCGCTCCCCCTTCGACGTAGAAATCCGCGTCCGTCCGAAGTGCTTCTGTCCGGGCACGTGGTAGATCCGCTCTCCGTCACGCGCGATGTTGCCCTCGATGTTGCACTCGCGGTCGGCGCCTTGGCTGGCTCCTGCGTTGCGCTGCTCCTGAGGCCACTCCCATGGCGGCACCGGATCTGGCTGGCTCCATAGCCCGACGCCCGCCTCGCGAGCTCGACGCTCGTCCTCGAGCAGGCTGCGGTTTGTCAGATGGCGGCGGAAGGCCCAGGCATGCCCTTCGGCAACCATCTAGCGGTTGATGTCGCGATCCCCGAGCCAAACCTGACCGACGGCGCGCCCTTAGCGGTCCACATTCACCACTTCGACGCGCACGTCCTTCCCGAAGATCCTCACGGAAAGGACCTGACGGGCACGGCGGGCCCAAGCGTAAGGCGACACCTTAATCTGCCGCTAAGGCGACACCCAGATTTACGCACCGCCGGGTGACCACCCGATAGCCTCGCTCCCTTGCGCCCACGGCGGGGAGGAGCGAGGTGGTTGTCGACCTGGAGATGCGCATGACCATCAAGACCCTCGCCCGCAAGGGCGTCTCCAACCGGGCCATCGCCCGTCAGCTCGGAATCTCGGAAGGGACCGTCCGCTACCAGCGCCGCCGCCTCGAGGCAGGCGGAGAGGACGGCCGGGCCCGGCAACAGCGCCTGGCTGCCCGCTACCGGAAGGCCATCGATCACTGGCTCGGCCAGCAGGACGAGGAGGCCGGCCTGAACCTCGTCGCCCTTCACGACTGGCTCGCCCAGGAGCACGGCTACGGCGGCAGCCTGCGGTCCGTGCAGCGCTTCGTGGGGGAGACCTATCCGGCCCCTCGGCGCCGGGCCCGCCGCCGCATCGAGACGCCACCGGGGGCCCAGGCCCAGGCGGACTGGGCGACGTTTCCGCGTCTGGTCGTCGCTGGCCGGGAGACGACGCTCCACGCCTTCCACCTGGTGCTGTCGCATTCGCGGGGCTCCGCCATCGTCTGGGCCCCGCGGCAGGATCTCCTGTGCTGGCTCGGCGTCCACATCGAGGCCCTGCGCCGTCTCGGCGGCGTCCCGGCCGTTCTGCGCGTGGACAACACGAAGACGGCCCTCGTCCGGGGCGCCGGCCCCTGGGGCACCCTGAACGAGAGCTACCGGCGCTACGCCGCCACCCTTCGCTTCCACATCGGTAGGCGATCCAGGATCGACGGCTTGTCCACACGCCCGTGGTGCATAGTGTAGGGGCTCCCCAAGAGGAGGAGCCCGATGCGGGAACTCACCGAACGACAGCGGCGCTACAAGGCGCATCTCGAGGCGGCAGCCGCCGAAGGCATCTCGGTTTCCGAGTACGCGCGACGCCACGGCCTCGATGCGCAGGCGCTGTACAGCGCCCGCCGGGAGCTCGCCGCAAAGTCTCGCTTCGTGCGCGTCGCGGTGCGCAGGGAGCCAGCGAGCCGCGCGGTCCGGGTGGAGCTTCCGAACGGAGTCAGCGCGTCGATCCCGGCATCCTGCACTGCAGATCTCGCCGGACTCCTGCGTGCCGCGGCTGCACTCTGATGTTCCGCTTCGATCCGGATGCCGAGGTCTACCTCCACCGCGCCCCCGTGGACTTCCGCAAGCAGATCGAAGGTCTCGCTGTCCTCGTGCAGGCCTCCATGGCCCTCGACCCGCTGCGGGAGGCCCTGTTCGTATTCACGAACCGCCGCCGAGACCGTATCAAGATCCTCTGGTGGGACCGTACGGGCTTCTGTCTGTGGCTGAAGCGACTGGAGCGGAACCGCTTCGCGTGGCCGGCGTCGGAATCGGGCGACGTCGTGACGCTCGATGCGGAACACCTGCACTGGCTGCTCCAGGGCTCCGATGTCTTCCGCATGCCGCCGCACCAACGGCTGAGATATTGCGCGGTGACCTGAGGTCACGTCATCCTTCAGCGCATGGCTGCGCCGCTTTCAACCTCGCCCGAAAGCACCGAGATCGCGGCGCTGCGCGCCATGGTCGCGGACCAGCAGGCGCAGATCGATGCGCTCCACCGGACGCTCGCGGACAGGCTGCGCGCACTGGAGGCGACCTACGAGGCCCGGTTTGCCGCAGTACTCGAGGCACTTCGTCTGGAACGCGCCAAGCGCTTCGGCGCCAGCAGCGAACGCAACGAAGCCCAATACGCCTCTTAGACGAGGCAGAGACCGTTGCCGCCGATGCAGAGGTCGAGGTCGACGACGAGGCCTCGGAGAGCATCGAGGTCCCGGCGCACACGCGCCGTCGCGCCGGCCGCAAGCCGCTTCCCGACAACCTGCCCCGCATCGTCGTCGAACACGACCCCGAGCAACCCCACTGCGCCTGCGGCGCCGAGCTGAAGCGCATCGGCACGAAGACCAGCGAGCAGCTCGACGTCATCCCGGCCCAGGTCTACGTGATCGAGCACCGCCGCGGGACCTGGAAGTGCCCCTGCTGCGAGGACGCCGTCCCCGAAACGGCCCCGATGCCGGCGCAGCCGATCCCGAAGAGCATCGCCTCTCCCGACCTGCTCGCCCATGTCGCGACGGCGAAGTACGTCGACGGCTTGCCGCTGTATCGCCAGGAGAAGCAGTTCGCCCGCCTGGGCATCGACCTGCCGCGCCAGACGCTTGCGCGGCACATGGTCCGCTGCGGGGGCTCCTCCGGCCCCTGTCGGAGCGGCTGCTGCGCACGCTGCGGGCGCACGACGTGCTGCAGATGGACGAGACGCGGGTCCAGGTCCTGAAGGAGGACGGTCGGCCGGCGAAGTCGCAGAGCTGGATGTGGGTGCTGCGGGCGGCGCCGGAGGGTCGGCCCATCGTGCACTTCCACTACGACCCGGGGCGTGGATCGCACGTTCCGATCCAGTTGCTCGAGGGCTACCGGGGCTATCTGCAGACCGATGGCTATGCCGGTTACCGGGCGGTACTGGAAGACCCGGAGATCCGCGGCCTCGGCTGCTGGGCCCATGCGCGGCGGAAGTTCGTCGAGGCGCAGAAGGCGTTGCCGAAGGGGACGGCGAGTCCGAAGCTGACGCAGATCCTGTCGTGGATCGGCAAGCTGTACGGTCTCGAGCAGAGCTGGACGAGCTGGTCGCCGGAGGCGCAGAAGACGGCCCGTGCGGAGCACTCGGCGCCGATCCTGGACAAGATCGAGGTGTGGCTCGAGCACCAGTCCGTGCCGCCGAAGGCGCTGCTGGGGAAGGCCATTGGCTACCTGCGGAGCGAGTGGCCGCGGCTGACGGTGTTCCTGGAGGACGGGCGCCTGCCCCTGGACAACAACGGCGTGGAGAACGCGATCCGGCTCTTCGCCCTGGGGCGGAAGAGCTGGCTGTTCAGCGACAGCGTGGGCGGGGCGGAGAGTTCGGCGATGCTGTACGGCCCGGCGGAGACGGCGCAGCTGAATGGGGTGAACGTCTACGCGTACTTCAAGTGGGTCTTCACGCGCCTACCCGTCGCGCAGGGTGAAGCGGACCTCGACGCGTTGTTGCCCTGGAACGTCGCGAAGGCCGATCTCGACCGGATGTTGTTGAAGCCGACCGGCCGATCCGCCCTACCGGATCCACGTGGCATCTGGAAGGCGTCGTTCCCGTACCGGATACCTGGAACAGACCCTGAGCGCCCAGAGCGCCTGACCTGAACCCACCCGGGGTGCGTAAAGGTGGGTGTCGCCGTAGTGCGTAAAAGTTGATGTCACTGGACACCTGCCAGCGCCACCATGAAGCTCGGCATGTCGTCGATCGCCATGGCGGGAAGGTGCTTGACCTTCGCGGGCGCCGGGAGCACCTGGTCGAGGTAGCCCCGCGACCGTGCCGGATTCTCGCCTTCCCGATACTTGGAGACCGTGGCCCAGGCGAGCACGGACTCGATCCGTCCCCGTAGGCGCTTCAATGTCTCGGTCTTCTTGAGCCAGTGCGGCTCGAGCACCTCGACGATGTGGCGCAGTTCGAGATCTGCGACGGGGAGGGAGCCGATGAGCGGGTGCGCGTACTGCTCGAGCGTCGCGTACCACTAGAGACGGTGCTTCTCGTTCCGGAACTCCGACTCTTTCTTCCGAAGGTAGGCGTGAGCAGCATCCCGAAAGGTCAGACGGTCCTGAGCCTCGGCCAGCGCCCGGCGCTTCGTGCGGCGCTCCTCCACAGGGTCGCGGCCGTCCCGGATCGCCTCCTTGGTCTCCCGGGCACGGGCGAGGGGCACCTCCGGGAACGGGCCGAGGCCTACCTCTCTGCGGCGACGGCCGACGACCGTGTGTAGGATCCACGAGCGCGCTCCAGAGCCCTGGACGTGGATCTCCAGCCCAGCCACCCCGCCCACTGCGTGTCGCCCGGGGCCAAGGCGTCGGACTTCCAGAGCGGCGAGCTCCCGTGCTCGCTTGGACATCCCGCCTACCTTCCAGCCATAAGCATTGCGCTTGGCTGCGATTCGGTACGAGTGTACAGGAGCAGAGACGAGGGGCCACAGGCGCGGAAACCCTGTATTTATAGGGTATTCTGAGATTCCCCACGAGCAGTTGAGAGGCGGGGAAGGCGGCTCGGCCTTCCGCCACCCCACACCGGAACACGGGAGCGCGCCCGCGGACGCGGGCCGCCGGAGGTTCGTGCCCATGCTTCGCGTCCTGACTCTCGCGGCGCTGCTTCTGCTCACGGCCTGCGAGCGTTCCGCGGATCCCGCCCCAGGCGCCGAGGAGCCCGTCGCCATGCAGCAGCCTGACCGCCTGCCCTACCCCGAGACCCGGCGCACGGACGTCCGCGAGACCTTCCGCTCGGCCCGAGACGGGGAGGTCGTGATCGCCGACCCCTACCGCTGGCTCGAGACCGACGTGCGGGAGAGCGAGGACGTGGCCGCCTGGGTGGCGGCGCAGAACGCCGTGACGTCCGCCTACCTCGAGCAGCTTCCCGGCCGGGACGCGATCGCCGCGCGGCTGACGGAGCTCTTCGACTACGAGCGCTTCTCGCTGCCCGTGGAGCGTGGCGGGCGCTACTTCTACTCGCGCAACGAAGGCCTGCAGGACCAGGCCGTCTACTGGGTCCAGGACGGACCGGAGGCGGAGCCGCGCGTGCTCCTCGATCCGAACGGCTGGTCCCAGGACGGCACCGTCGCTCTCGCCGGCGCCTTCCCGAGCCCCGACGGCCGCCGCGTGGCCTACCTCGTCCAGGACGGCGGCTCGGACTGGCGCACGGTGCGCGTCGTCGACGTGGAGACCGGCGAGGAACTCACCGACCGCATCGAGTGGGTGAAGTTCTCCGGCCTCTCCTGGGCGAAGGACAACTCCGGCTTCTTCTACGCGCGCTACCCGGAGCCGGCGCCCGGCCAGACCTTCACGGCGCCCAACCTGCACCAGGCGGTGTACTTCCACCGCCTCGGGGACGCCCAGGAGGCGGACCGCCGCGTGCTCGACGATCCCGAGCGCCCGGAGGTCGGCTTCTTCGTGGAGGTCAGCGACGACGGCGCCTGGCTCCTGGTGCAGCGCTGGACGGGCACCGACGGCGGGACCTTCGAGGTGCTGCCCCTCGGCGAGGAGGACGCGCGCCCCGTGGTGCTCTTCCACGGCTTCGAGCACAACCATCACTACGTGGGGAACCGCGGCGAACGCTTCTGGGTGCTCACGGACGAGGGGGCGCCGAACGGGCGCATCGTCGCCGTCGACGTCTCCGCGCCGGAGCGACGGGAGACCGTCGTCCCGGAGTCGGAAGCCCCCATCGAGGGCGCGAATCACGTCGGCGGCCACGTGATCGTCCAGCGCCTGCGCGACGTCGTCAGCGAGGTCACCGTGTACGGCGAGGACTTCGAGGTCGTCCGCACCGTGGACCTGCCGGGCCTCGGCAGCGCCGAGGGCTTCGGCGGCGAGCCCGACGACGCCGAGACCTTCTACGCCTTCACGAGCTACGACCGACCGCCGACGATCTTCCGCTACACCGTCGCGACCGGCGCGACCGAGGTCTTCCGCGCGCCCCGGGTCGCCTTCGACCCCGAGGACTACGTGGTCGAACAGACCTTCTTCGAGAGCACGGGCGGCGTGCGCGTACCCCTGTTCCTGGCCCACCGCCGGGACGTGACGCCGGCGGAGGGGCCGCACCCGACGCTCCTCTACGGCTACGGCGGCTTCGCGGTCTCCCTCACGCCCGCGTTCTCCGTGACGCGCCTGGCCTGGATGGAGCTCGGCGGCGTGCTCGCGGTGGCGAACCTGCGCGGCGGCGCGGAATACGGGCGTGCCTGGCACGACGCGGGACGCCTTTCGAACAAGCAGAACGTCTTCGACGACTTCGCGAACGCCGCCCGGCACCTCGCGGAGCTCGGCTGGGCGAGCCCGGAGACCCTCGCGATCCAGGGCGGCTCGAACGGCGGGCTCCTCGTGGGGGCCACGGCCAACCAGCATCCGGAGCTCTTCGCCGCGGCGCTGCCCGCCGTGGGCGTCATGGACATGCTCCGCTTCGACGAGTTCACCGCCGGCCGCTTCTGGATCGACGACTACGGCAGCCCGGACGACCCGGAGGCCTTCGACGTGCTGCGCGCGTACTCGCCGCTGCACACCATTCCCCGGACCGACGCCTACCCGGCGACGCTGATCACCACCGCCGACACGGACGACCGCGTGGTGCCCGGCCATTCCTTCAAGTTCGCCGCGGCGCTGCAGGCGGCGGACACGGGGCCCGCGCCGACGCTCGTCCGCATCGAGACCCGCGCCGGCCACGGCGCCGGCACGCCCATCTCGAAGATCGTCAAGGAGGCGGCGGACCTCTGGGCCTTCGCCGCCTTCCACACGGGGCTGCCGATCCGCGGGGAGTGAGCCCGGCAGGCGGAGGGACCGGATTCAGAGCGCCTCGGGATCGAAGCGGTCGAAGGCCTCGGCCGTCGCCGCGTCGAGCGGTGCGTCGAAGCGGTAGTGCCCGCGCCAGTCGACCCTCAGGTGCACGGCGCCGTCCGGGAGCGTGACCGTGGCGAGCGTCGCGTCTCCGTCCAGGGGCACCCCGCGACGGACCGCGGACGCCGGCGTCACCGGGATCGGCGCGAGGGCGAAGCGCTCCGCGAGATGCACGAACGCCCGTGCGGTCCGGACCACCCAGTCGGCCTGCGCGCGCTGCGCGCGCACGCAGTCGCGATGCGCCGCACTCACCCGGCCGAGGAAGCTCGCCGCCGTCTGCCCCGGCACCGCGAGGCCCGGATAGCGCTCGTACTGGTTGCGCAGGATGCGTCGGATCAGCCGCACGGCGGCCGGGGCCTCCACGTACACGATCGCATCGACCGCCTCGCGGAGCGGGCCGCGGGCGGCGTAGAGCCCCTCGAGGACGAGCACGCGTCCCGCCTCGATGCGCTCGGGCGGGTCGTGCCGGCGCTCCGCGAAGCGGTAGCGCGGCCAGGAGAAGCCGAGACCCGCGTGGAAGCGCTCGACGGCCTCGAGGCAGGCTTCGACGCCGAAGTTCGCCGGGTCGTCCCACCCCCAGCGGTCGTCGAGGGGCACCGGGACACGCCGCTGGTGCATGTCCTGGGCGACCAGGCGCACGTCCGGACCGAGGGCGGCGGCGAGCGGCGCCGCCACGAAGGTGCTCTTGCCCGTGCTGCTGCCTCCGGCGACGGCGACCACGGCGGGCCGGCCGATGCCCGCGACGCGGGCGCGCACGCGAGCGACGAGGGCGTCGAGCGCCCCGGGCAGTTCGAGGATCGATCCCGCGGTGACCGCGTCCACCGGCGTCTCCCGCGCTCCCGAAGGCTCGCAGCATGCCCCCGGAAGATCACGATCCGATGGCCGTCAGAACAGCGCGAGGACGGAGCCCACGAGGCCCCCGAACACGAGCACGAGGTTCGGCAGGAAGGTCAGCGCCATGCCGGGGCCCCGGGACGCCGGATCGGCGATGTAGCTCCGGGCGTAGAGGGCGCGCCCCACCACGAAGACGAGGCCGAGGGCCGCGGCCCAGGCGTCGGAGAGGAACCAGGCGAAGGCGAAGAGCGCCGGGACGAAGACCACGAGCTGCTCGAGCGTGTTGTAGTGCACGCGGTAGCGACGGTCGAACTCCGGATGCCCGCTCGTGGCGGGCGCCTCGACGCCATACCTTCCGCGCGCGGCCCCGACGACGAGACCGAGGGCGACGTACTCCAGCAGGGCGAGCATGCAGACGATCGTGGCGAGCGGCATGGGGCGATCCTTCCCGGAACGGAAGCCCGCATTCTGCCCCGTCGCGGCTCAGTCGTCCTCGCCCCGAACCGCCAGGGCAAGCTCCTCGGGCAGGCCGAGCCAGGACAGAGCTTCCTCCAGATGGTCGAAGACGACCCGGACGTTCTCCCCGCCGTGCTCCGTCGAGGCCGCATAGACCCGGGCGAGGCCGTAGCCGACCTCCCCGCCCGGGGCGGCCACGAAGACGCGGCGCGAAGCGGAGGAGAAAGGATCGGCCGCTGCGAACTGGCGTACGTCCTCCGCCGTGAGCTCGAGGGTGCCGACCGCCTCGAGGTCCACGAGCATGTTGAGGTCGGGGCGGAAGCGGGCGTCGTCCACGATCCGATGATGGAGCGCCCAGAACTCCTCCGCCGAAGCGTCGCCGACCACGCGCACGGCCATGGCTCCGAACTCGGGCCAGATCCGGTACTCCAGCATCGCGAATCCCTGCGCGGCGCACTCTCGGGGCACGCTAGCCGCTCCAGCTCCCGCGCGCCAGCGCCGCCTCAGCCCGAGAGCAGCTTCGCCTCCATCCGCTCCACCGCCGGCGGCGCGCCGAGGAGCAGGACGATGTCCCCCTCCTGCAGGCGCCCGACGTCCTCGAGGCGCAGCGTGCGCGACCGGCGGCGCACGCCGCGCACGGTGACGTCGTCGAGCGATTCGGCGAGCTCCTCGGGCCCGCGCCCCACGGCCCAGGCGCCTCCGGGCAGGAGCACCGGCTGCACGATCTCCGCGTACTGCTGCCCCGACTCCCCGGCGATCACGCCATGCAGGAGCCCGTAGCGGTCGGCCCGCACGCGTGCGATGAGCCGCTCCACCTCGCCGCGGGGCCGGCGCAGGAGCGTCATGACGTGCCCGAGGAGCATGAGCGAGGCGTCGAAGGTCTCGGGCACCACCTCCGTGGCGCCCGCGTCCAGGAAGGCGTCGATGTCCCGGTCGTCCCGCGTGCGCACGAGCACGGGGGCCGTCGGCCGCAGCTCGCGCACCGCTTCCAGGGCCCGCAGCGCCGCGTCCCGGTCGTCGATGGCGAGCACCACGAGGCGCGCGTCGGCCGCGCCCACGGCCCGGAGGATCTCCGCGCGCCGCGCGTCCCCGAAGCGGATCGGCAGGCCCGCGAGCGCGGCGTCGTTGACGCGGTTCGGATCCGCGTCGAGGGCGAGGAACGGCACCTGGGCCTCCTCGAGCATGCGGCCCACCATCTGGCCCACGCGGCCGAAGCCGAGGAGCAGGACGGAGCCGGGCGCGGCCGGCGCTTCCCCCGGTGCGGTCCCCGCGGGCGCGGGCGGCGCGGGAGCCGGGCCCAGGAGCCGGTCCGTGAGCCAGCCGCTCCGGCGGACGAGCGCCGGCGTCAGCACCATGCTCACGAGCGTCACGGCGACCATGAAGGCCTGCACGTCCGGCGAGACCAGCTCGTAGCTCGCCGCCAGGGCGAGGAGCGCGAAGGCGAACTCGCCGCCCTGGGCCAGGACGATGCCCGTGCGCAGCGCGGTCCGCCGCGGCTCACCGAAGGCGAGGCCCACGGCCGTGATGATCGCCAGCTTCGCGACCATCAGGATCAACCCGAAGCCGAGCACCCGGGGCCAGAAGGACACGAGCAGGCTCAGGTCGAGCATCATGCCCACGCTCACCAGGAAGACCCCGAGGAGCACGTCCCGGAACGGGCGGATGTCGGCCTCGACCTGGTGCCGGTAGCGGCTCTCCCCGAGCATCATGCCGCCCACGAAGCCGCCGAGGGCCATGGACATCTCCATGGCCTGGGTGAGCCAGGCGGCCCCGAGCACCACCGCCAGCGCCGCGAGCACGAACAGCTCCTCGGAACGCGAGCGGGCGATCTCGTGGAAGAGCGGCGGCAGCAGCCAGCGCCCGGCGAGCATGAGGCCCGCGAAGAGCGCGACGCCCTTCGCCGAGAGGAGGGCCACCGTCGTCCCGAGCCCCTCGCCGCTGGCCCCGGCGAGGGCCGGGACGAGGATCAGGAAGAACACCGCCGCGAGATCCTGGAACAGCAGGATGCCGATGGCCTGCTGGCCGTGACGGCCGCGCAGCTGGCCCGTGAGCGTCAGCTCCCGGGAGACGAGGGCCGTGGAGGACAGGGCGAGGCCGCCGCCGATCACCACCGCGAGGCCGACGTCGAGCCCCCACCAGAGCAGGGGCCCGGCGAACAGGGCCGTGGACGCGACCACCTGCACCGTGCCCATGCCGAAGACGGCCCGGCGCATGGCGAGGAGCCGCGGCAGGGAGAACTCGAGGCCGAGCGTGAACAGCAGCAGCACGACCCCGAACTCGGCCACGCGGTCGATGTTCTCCCGCGAGTCCACGAGCGCGAAGCCCGTGGGCCCGAGGATCGCGCCGGCGACGAAGTAGCCGAGCGTGCCCGGCAGCCGCAGGGGTCGGCAGGCGGCCACGGCGACGAGGGCCACGAGGAAGATCAGCAGGAGATCGGAGAAGAACGGGCCCGCGACGCCATGGGCCCCCTCATGCGCCATGGGCGAGCTCCAGCACGAGGGACGGCTCGCCGCGGGCCGGGGCGGGGCCGACGGTGCCGACGCGGCGCGCGGCCCCGTAGCCCGCCTCCGCGAGCGCCGCGAGACAGGGCTCCGCCGCCTCGGCGGGCACCGCCGCGAGCAGGCCGCCGCAGGTCTGCGGATCGCAGAGCAGGCGCACCGCCGGCAGCTCGGCGGTGCAGCCGCGCAGGAGCACGTCGTCGAGCACGCGCTCGTTGTCCCCCTGCAGGCTCGAGGCCTCCCCCGCCGCCAGCGCCTCGCGGGCCCCCGCCAGGGGCACGGGCGCGGCGACGTCCAGGGTCACGGTGGCCTGCGAGGCCCGGGCGAGTTCCGTGGCATGGCCGAGCAGGCCGAAGCCCGTCACGTCCGTGGCGGCGCGGGCGCCGTGAGCCCGCAGCACGGGCAGGGCCGCGGCGTTCGAATGCAGCATGGCCTCGATCGCGCCGACCCGCAGCCGGCTCGGGAGGCGCCCGGCGGCGGTGCCCGCGAGGAGCACGCCGGTCCCGAGCGCCTTCGTGAGCAGCAGCACGTCGCCCGGCCGCGCGCCGTCCTTGCGCAGTACCGGCGCGTCGGCGGGCACCCGGCCCGTGAGCGCGAGGCCCAGCGTCGGCACCGGGCCCTCGCAGGAATGGCCGCCGAGGAGCGGACAGCCGTGCGCGTCGAGCTCGCGGCGCACGCCGCTCATGAGCTGGGCGAGGTCCTCCTCCATGAGCCCCGGCGCCGCATAGGGCACGGCGGCCAGCGCCAGGGCCCCGAGGGGCTCGGCGCCCATGGCGTGGAGGTCCCCGAGGGCGTGCAGCGCCGCGATGCGCCCGCCGAGCCAGAGGTCCGGCACCGGCAGCGGGAAGCCGTCGACGGTCTGGTAGACGGTGGTGCCGTCCACCGCGAGGGCCGCGGCGTCCTCGAAGGGCGCGGCGGCGTCGGCGCGGGCCAGGGCGCCGGCGAGGGGCCCGGCCCCGACCTTGCTGCCGCAGCCCGCGCAGCGCATGCCCGCCGCGACGCGGCCGCCGCCGCGGGCGGCGCCGACGATGGACGGCTTCGCCGGCGCGCCCATGGCCGGGAGCTTCCCGAAGCGGTCCATGAAGCGGCGGTCGATGTGGTCCTTCCAGCGCCAGACCCAGCGGCCGGAGACCAGGGGCAGCCCCGGGCGCACGGCCACGGCGCGGCGGTCCCCGGTGCTCACCAGGTACAGGGCCCGACGCTGCGGACGCCAGCGGTCCAGGGGGCGCCCGCGGATCCAGTGCTCGAGGTTCCGGGCCAGCACCGGGCCCGCGCGGACCGCGAACACGCCGGACTTCGGCCGCGGCGCGTGCGTGAGCGCGGCGAGGTCGCCGGCCGCGAACACGTCCGGATGGGAGACGCTCTGGAGCGTCTCGCCCACGGCCACGAAGCCGCGCTCGTCGACCTCGAGGCCGGAGGCGGCGGCCCAGGCCGGCGCCGCTGCCTGGGTCACCCAGAGCACCTCGTCCACGGCGAGGCTGCGGCCGTCCTCGGCCAGGAGCCGGTCGTCGTGCACCGCCGCGACGCGGAAACGCTCGTGCACCGTGACCTCCCGGCGCTCGAGTTCGTGCCGGAAGCGCTCCCCGTACTTCGGCGGCAGGTCCGGCAGCGGCGCGGCGCCCGCCCCCGCGAGGTGGAGCCGGGCCCGGGCCCGGAGCCCCTCGCGCTCGAGGCGCTCGGCGAGGGCGAGCACGAGCTCCGTGCCCGCGGGGCCGGCGCCGACCACGGCGAGGTCCAGGGGCCGTGCCGCCCGGTCGACGCGCTCGAGGAGCGCGGCGAGGCGCGGCAGGAAACGGGAGATCGGCTTCACGGGGATCACCCGCCCCTCGGCGCCGGGGACGGCCGCCAGGGAGGGCGTGGAACCCGTGTCCAGGGAGAGCACGTCGAAGCGCAGCTCGGGCCGTCCGGCGAGCCGCACCCGTCCAGCGGACGGGTCGAGGCCCTCGAGACTCGCGTGCACGAGCCTCGCCCCTGCCGCCGCCGCGAGGGGACCGAGGTCGATGTGCACCGCGTCGAAGTCGTAGTGCCCGGCGACGTGCCCGGGGAGCATGCCCGAGTACGGCGTGTGGATCTCCCGGGAGACGAGCGTGGTGCGCACCCCCGGCCAGGGCCGCATGGCCAGGCGGCGGAGGACGGCGACGTGTGCATGCCCGCCGCCGACGAGCACCAGATCGATTTCGTCGGGCGTGGCGTGATTCACGGATGCGGGGTGCCCGGTGGCCGACCAGGAAGGCGCGCGGGGCGCGCATGAGCCGGCACGTTAGCAGCGCGGCGCAGGGAGGCAAAGCGAGGGGGCGGCGTCCGGGGACGCGCGCGGGCGCGACGGCGGCCGTCCCGAGGACGGCCGCCGTCGGAGGGAGGCTACTCCTCGTCCTCGAAGTCGAGGTCGAGATAGTCCAGATCGGCGGCGAGCCGCTTCTGTTCCATGCGCTGCTCGATGGCACGGCGCACGGCGAGGAGTCGGGAAGGACTGGCGGGACGCACCAGCACCTCGCCCTCCTCCTCGTCGGATCCGACCTCCGAGGACGGTCCGTCCTCGTCGAGATCTTCCATCTCTTCTTCTTCGTCCAGCATCATCTCGAAGTCGTCGTCATCACTGTCCAGGGCCATGACAAGACCTCCGTTCACGCAGCCGCGGGGGCGATCACGCGCTCGGGATTCATGCCGGGGGTGGGGGATCTCCGTGGTGCCCTGCCCGGCATGGCGCCCTTGTATTCCCGGGTCTCCCGAACTGTCAAGGAGTAGAGACGAGGGCCGCGGCAGGCGCCGCCGGACGGGCCCCGGACGGCGTGCGCGGGGAGACGAAAGGTCGGGAAAAGCGGGGCGAACGGGCCTGCGAGAGCCGGCCCGGGCCGACGGCCGGCGCGCGGGAAGAGAGGCGCGAGGCGCCCCCCGGGAGGCCGCCGCGCGGAACCGATGCCCTCAGGGCATGGACGGGGAGGCGTCCGCCTCGGCGGCGCCGGCCGCCGCGCGCACGAACTCGGCCCGGGACTCGGAGAGGCCCGCGGCGAAACCCTCCGCGAGGGCCTCCTCCAGGGACGCGCCCTCGGCGAGCCGATGGCGCGCCCAGACCTCTCCGGCGCGGTTCCCGGAGCGGCAGTGCAGGAGCACGCCCCGCCCCTCGGGCACGGAGGCGACGAGCTCGCCGAAGCGGCGCACGACGGCAGGGTCGGCGGGCTCGCCGTCCACGGGCAGGTTCACGTAGCGCAGGCCGAGCGCCTCCGCCGCCGCCCGCTCCGTGGCCGGATCCTCGGCGGCGGTGCGCAGGTCGACCACGAGGGCGAGGCCCGCGTCGCGCCGCGCCGCGAGGCCGGCGAGCTCCGGGGTGCCCGCCACGCCCACCTCGGCGGCGAGCGCGGGCCCGGCGAAGGAGAGCGCGCAGAGGACGGCGGCGAGGCTGCGGCGCATGGGCGGGGTTCCGTTGCCGGGGACCGGAAACGAAGAGGGGCCGCCTGCGCGACCCCTCGGAGATGGTGGAGCTAGGCGGGATCGAACCGCCGACCTCCTGCATGCCATGCAGGCGCTCTCCCAGCTGAGCTATAGCCCCACGTGCGTTCCGTGCCGGACGGCACGAGGCCGCGAATATTAGGTAGCGCTCCGGGGGGTGTCAACACGACCCCGGCGCCTCCCCCTCAGTCGGCCACGAGCTCCCGGTAGCGCTTCTCGAAGCGCTTCGCCTGCTTCTTCGACACGCCGCCGAGGACCTCGATGGCCTCGCGGATCCGCACCCGGGTGAGGTCCGGGCCGAGGATCACCATGGAGTCGTAGAGCGGCAGCGCCACGGCCCGGCCGGCGAGCGCCAGGAACAGGGGCCCGAGGAAGGCGCGGATCTTCAGCTCCATGGCGCCCGCGAGGGCCTCCACGGCCTCCACCAGCGCCTCGCGGGTCCAGTCCTCGAGCGCCTCCAGGCGCCAGAGCGTGTACTGGAGCACCTCGAGCACGGTCTCCTCCTCGAGCGGGAGCTCGGCGAAGGCTTCCGGCGTGAGCCTGCGCGTCTCGCCCACGAGGTAGCCGGCGAGGTCCACGAGGTCGGCGAGGCGCTCCGTGCGCGCCTTCACGAGCGGCACGATGGGCAGCAGGTGCTCCCGGTTCAGGGCCCAGTGCTGCACCCGGTCCGCGAACTCCGCGTCGTCGAGGCCACGCAGCCAGGTGCCGTTGAGCCAGGCGAGCTTCTCCTGATCGAAGACCGGCGCCCCGAGCGTGATGCGCTCCAGGGAGAAGGCCTCGACGAACTCGTCGAGGGAGAACTGCTCGCGCCCGTCCGGCATGGAGTGACCCATGAGCCCGAGGAAGTTCACGAGCGCCTCCGGCAGGTAGCCCATGCGCCGGTAGTAGTTGATGCTCGTCGGGTTCCG
>JAZBPF010000047.1:0-2761 GCA_036351515.1 Pseudomonadales bacterium
GGACGGCGAGGTGGTCGTGGACCTCTGGGGCGGGCATCTCGACGCCGCGCGCACGCGCCCCTGGGCCGAGGACACGATCGTCAACGTGTACTCCACGACGAAGACCATGACGGCGCTCGCCGCCCTCGTGCTCGCGGACCGCGGGGAACTCGACCTGCACGCGCCCGTGGCCACCTACTGGCCCGAGTTCGCACAGGCCGGCAAGGAGCGGATCACCACGGCGCAGCTCCTCGCCCACAGCGCCGGGCTCTCGGGCCTGGAGGAACTCGTGGAGCCGGAGGTGCTCTACGACTGGGACCGTGTGGCGGCGCTCCTCGCGGCCCAGGCGCCCTGGTGGGAGCCGGGAACGGCGAGCGGCTACCACGCGGTGACCCAGGGCAACCTCGTCGGCGAGGTGGTCCGGCGGATCACGGGGCGCTCCCTCGGCACCTTCTTCCGGGAGGAGATCGCCGAGCCGCTGGGGGCGGACTTCCACATCGGCTTCGGCCCGGAGCTGGACGACCGCGTGGGTCTGCTCATTCCGCCGCCGGCAGGGCCTCTCGTGCAGGCGCCGGCGGACTCCGTGGCCGCGCGCACCTTCCGCAGCCCGCCGCTGCGCGCCGAGCAGTCGCACACGCGCGCCTGGCGCGCGGCGGAAATTCCCGCGGCCGGCGGCCACGGCAACGCGCGCTCCGTGGCCCGCATCCAGGGCGTGCTCGCGAACGGCGGCGAGGCCTTCGGCGTCCGGCTCCTGTCGGAGGCCGGCGCCCGGCGCGTGCTCGAGAAGCAGGTGGAGGGCACGGACCTCGTGCTGGGGCTGCCCATCGCCTTCGGTCTCGGCTACGGCCTGCCGAGCGCGCTCCTGCCCGTGAGCCCGAGCGCGAACGCCTGTTTCTGGGGCGGCTGGGGCGGATCGACGATCGTCGTCGACTTCGACCGGCGCCTGGCCTTCTCCTACGTCATGAACCGCATGGAGGCCGGGGCGCTCGGGGATCCGCGGGGGGCGTCCCTCGGACAGGCGGTCTACGAGAGTCTCGGCGCCGCCTGAATCATCCCGCGCGGGCGGCGTCGAGCTGCAGGCCGACGACGCCCGCCACGATCACGGCGATCCAGAACACCCGCGACCAGCTGAAGAGCTCGCCGAGGAGCCCCATGCCCACGGCGGCGATCGCCGCCGTGCCCACGCCGGACCAGATCGCGTAGGCCACGCTCACGTCGATGCGGCGGATGGCGAAGACCAGCGCGGTGAAGGCCGCGCCGTAGAAAAGGAAGACGAGCGCCGAGGGCAGCGGCTTCGCGAAGCCGTCGGCGAGCTTCAGGCAGACCGTTCCGGCGACCTCGAGGCCGATGGCCGCACCGAGCAGGATCCAGGGATTCACGGCGCCGTGACGTCCACCTCGCCGCGCCCCTCGAGATGGATCCAGGTCCACCAGTCGCCCTCGGGCGGGTACGGCAGGATCTCCTGGCGGATCCAGCGTGCGAAGCAGGCGTTGCCCGGATGGTCCTCGCGGTAGCGGGTCTCGAGCACGCGGCCGCGCGGATCGAGGCGCACGAGCACCTCGATGGGCTCCGGCCCGGCGGCCTCGAAGCACGGCAGGTAGCGCCGGGGCCGCGTGGACAGCAGCAGGCCCACGTGGGGGGCGAGATCGAGGAAGAAGAGCTGGGCGCGGGGATCCTCGGCGTTGCGGCTGGCCGCGGCGCGCGCCTCGTCGAAGCCGGCCGCCGGATCCGGGGGCGACGCCACCTCGCCGTCGACTTCGTCCGAGGACGGCGACGGTGTGGCGCAGGCCGCGACCCACAGGGCGGCGGTCAGGAGCGCCGCGGCGCGCGAAAGGCTTCGAGGACGCATGGAACGGACTCCGGGCCGGCTCGGCGCGAGTGTACCGATTCCGGCTTCCGCCGTGGCGGCCCCTGCCCGGGAGAGGCGCGCCGGAAAGCGGCCGGCCGCCTCCCGGATGGGTACCATGCGCCGGCGAGCCCTGGAGAGAGACGCGCATGCTGAACCGCCTCGACGACTATCCGATCCACCAGACGCCCCTGCCGCTGGCCTATCCCGCGACCAGCGACCGCAACGTCTACGACCGCACCTGGTTCAACGGCTACGCCGCCGACGCCTCCTGGTACTTCGGCATCGGCATGGCGATCTATCCCCATCGGGGGATCCTCGACTGCGCCTTTTCCGTGGTCGAACGCGGCGGTCGCCAGCACTGCTTCTACGCCTCCCGGCGCGCGCCGAAGGAACGCACGGAGATGGCCGCCGGTCCCATGCGCATCGAGGTGCTCGAGCCCCTGCGCCGCACGCGGGTGGTGATCGACGACAACGACTCCGGCATCGCCTGCGATCTCGTGTTCTCCGCCCGCACGGCCGGCATCCAGGAAGCGCGGCAGACGCTCTGGTCCGGCACCCGCGCGGCCATGGACGCCACGCGCTTCGACCAGTTCGGTCACTGGTCCGGCGTGGTCCGGCATCCGGACGGGGAGATCCGCGTGGACGAGGCGCAGTGCCACGGCACCAAGGACCGCTCCTGGGGCGTGCGGGCCGTGGGCGAACCCGAGTCCGGCGGCGCGCCCGTGATCCCGAACGGCATCTGCTTCCTGTGGGCGCCCCTGTTCTGGGAGGACCACGTCTCCCACGCCATCTTCTTCGACGGGCCGAAGGGCGAGCCCCTCGTGCGCGAGGGACTGGTGGCACCGCTCCACCCCGACGAGGCCTCGATCCCGCCCCAGGGCGAGGCCACGGACGAGCGCATGGCCACGGCGCGGCACCGGGTGCGCTATCACA
>JAZBPF010000048.1:0-4212 GCA_036351515.1 Pseudomonadales bacterium
GGCACGTCCGGCACCAGCAGGGCCGTGACCTCGCGCACGAGGTCGTTCAGCTCCACGCCCTCGTCCTTGCGCCGGACCGGGGGGCGAGGCTCCGAAGCGCGGGCCACGCGCGGACGGATCTCCCGCGCGGCCTCGTCGAGGAGCGACTCGAGGATCTGTCCCGTCTCGCGCACCTCGTCCGCCATGAGCCGGAACTGGGCCTGGCCGGCGTCGCGCGCGTCGAGCTTCATGCTCATGAGATGCAGGTAGTTGCGGATCGCCGCGAGCGGGTTCTTCGCCTCGTGGACGATCTCGCGCAGGCGCTGTTCGAAACGGTCCACGAGCTCGGCCTGCGCCGTCTCGAGGCGCCGCGCGACGTCGAGGGCCGAGGCGAGCCAGCCGGAGGCGTGCACGGCGAGGGCCTGGAGCACGTCCCGGTCCGCGCCCGCCGGGGCCAGCAGGGCGCCCACGGGCTCGGGATCGAGCAGGGGCACGGCCACGAGGCCCCGGGCGTCGAGGCGACGCAGGAGCTGGCGGTCGACCACCTGGAGCCCTGCCGAGTCCAGATCCACGTGATCGGTGCTGCGGCCGGCGAGCACGCGCGCGGCGAGCGCGGCAGCGGGCTCGCGGCGCACCGTGAGGCCCTCGAGGTCGTCGAGCCCCCGGAGCACGAGCGCGTCCGGGCGTTCGGCGACGGCGAGGACCACGGGCAGTGCGCAGAGCTCGCGCGCCAGGCCCGCGATGCCGGCCGCCACGTCGGCCACGGCGGTGCGCCCGGCGAGGGTCTCGCCGGCCCGCACGAGGCGGCGCTGGAGCGCGAGGCGCCGGGCGAGACGTTCGGCGTCGGGTTCGGGCGCGATGTCGGGCAGCGTGCCCTCGGCCACGTAGGCGCGCACGAGCAGCGCCTCGAGGTCTTCGGCATCGAGGGCGAGGAGGCGCTGGGCGCCCTCCTGCAGGTCCGGCGCGTCGGCGGCGAT
The DNA here is from genome assembly GCA_036351515.1 of Pseudomonadales bacterium. Classification (GTDB taxonomy): domain Bacteria; phylum Pseudomonadota; class Gammaproteobacteria; order Pseudomonadales; family Azotimanducaceae; genus JAZBPF01. The sequence goes on from JAZBPF010000048.1 coordinate 957, forward strand.
CCGCCGGGCCACGGCGAGCACCCGCACGAGCCGGTGCGCGTCCACGAGCGCATCGAGGGGCGCGTCGGCGAATTCCCGGGCGTCGAGGGCGAGGGGATGCGTCACGCGCTCCGTGCCCGTGAAGGCCTCGACGAGGGCCTCACGCTCCCAGGGCTCGGGCGCCGGCTCCTGGACCGCGAGGAGCGCCTCGGCGATGGCCCGGGCGCGGGCGTCGCGGGTCAGCCGCGCGTCGGCGCGGCCCGGATCCTCGAGACCCGCGAGCGCCTCGGCGGCGTCCACGAGCTCCGCACGGACGGCGGCGGTCGGCGAGCGGCTGTCGGTCCAGGAGGCACGCAGCGGCGCGAGATGGGCGAGGAGCACCCGCGCGAGGTCCGCGTCGAGCACCGGGGCCGTGGCGAGGTCGAGTGCCAGGCTCGCCAGCCCACGCACGCGGGCCGAGGCGCTGGCGCGCCCTGCCGCGTCCATGGATCCGGATCCGCCGGTGCTCACCGCAGCGCACTCCTGTGCTCCTCGCGGCGCCCCAGCACGCCGCTCGCCTCGGGCCGCGCCCCGTCACGGACGTGCCGGGACGGGAGCTGCGACGGCCGGAACTGCTCCGGGAGCGCCGTTCCTTCTCCCGCGGTCGCCACGCGCAGACACAGCGCCGCCGTGCCGATCACGGCGACGGCGAGGGCGACCGCGAGCGTCATCGGATCCACGACCCGGGTCGCGAGGACCAGGGCCGGGGCCGCACCGATGGCGGCGAGGTAGCGGAGGGCTGCGGGCACGGGCTGGACTCCGGCGGCGAAGCGTACCAAACGCGTCACCAGGGACGTATTCAAAACGCGGACCAGTTCTCGTTTTTCGGCCGAACGCGTCCGACAAATTCATTCCGGACAATCAGATGGACGTTTTTTCTCAATCGAATCGAGCCATTCGAGGCGATCGCAGGTCCTCCCCCGGACAGCGATCCGTAACGGCCCGCGACACAGGCTGACCCCCTGCGTCAGGCACGTCGCGTCCCGCGGCACCAACGGAGCCGCGGGGCCGCCGACCGGCATTCCGGCTCTTTCCCCGTGCGCTACCATGCGACGCCGTTGCCCACCGCCACCGGAGGTCCCGTGAGCGCCGACGCTCCCACGCTGCGCCCCGAGCCCGTTCCGCTCTATCTGTCCCCGGAGGCCGCGGCCGAGGCGCGCGTCGAGGCCCGGGACCTGCCGTCCTGGGACCTCTCCCCGCGCCAGCTCTGCACCCTCGAGCTGCTTCTCGCCGGCGCCTGCGGCCCCCTGCCGGGCTACCTCGGACGAGGCGACCACGACGCGGTGCTCGCCACCGGCGCCCTCGCCGATGGCACCCCCTGCCCCTGGCCCCTGACCCTGGACGTCTCGGAGCCCTTCGCCGCGAACCGCCGCCCCGGGGACCGGGTGGCCCTGCGCGACCCCGAGGGCCTCCTCGTGGCGATCCTCGACCTGGAGGAGGTCTGGACGCAGCCGGCGGACGCCGTGGCCAAGGCCCTCGCCGGTGCCGGCGCCGGCGTCGAGGACTGGCTCCGGGAGGAGTGTGGTCCGGCGCGGCTCGGCGGCCGCCTGCGGGGCATCGAGCGCCCGTGCCACTACGACTTCGCCTCGCTCCGGGCGGAGCCCCTGGAGGTGCGCCGGCGTCTGCACCGCATGGGCTGGCGCCGTGTGCTCGCGGTGCTCACGCGCCGGCCCCTGGGCCCGGGAGAACACGCCCTGGTCATGCAGCGCGCGCGCTCCCTCGAGGCGAACGTGCTCCTGCTCGTGGAGGGCGGCATGCCCGACCCGGGCGACCTGCGCTACTACGCCCGGCTGCGGGCGGCGGAAGCGGTGCTGCCGCGCTTCTCCGAGCCGGCCACGGAGCTCGCCCTCGTCCCGCTCGCGCCGGAGCTCGGCAGCCCGCGGGAGCGGGCCCTGCGCCAGCTCGTCGCCCGGGCCTATGGTGCGACCCACGTGCTGCTCCTCGACGAGCCGGTGGAGCCGTCCGGGGTGTCCGGCTCCGAGGCCCCGTCGCAGCGGCGCCTCGGCATCGAGCGGGTGGAGCCGGCCGAGGTCCACTACCTGCCGGAACGGGGCCGCTACGCGGTCGGTCCTCCGCCCCGCGGCGGAGAGCCGGTGCAGCCGGCCCGCAGCAGCGAGCTCCTGGAGCGCCTCACCCGGGGCGAGCGGGTCCCGGAATGGCTCGCCTGGCCGGAGCAGGTGGAGGCCCTCGCCCGGGCCTGGCCGCCGCGCAGCGCCCAGGGCTTCACGCTCTTCCTCACGGGCCTGTCCGGCTCCGGCAAGTCGACGATCGCCCGGGCGCTCCTCGGCAAGCTCATGGAGTCCGGGGGGCGGCGCGTGACGCTCCTGGACGGCGACATCGTGCGCAAGCACCTCTCGAGCGAGCTCGGCTTCTCCCGCGAGCACCGCGACCTGAACATCCTGCGCATCGGCTTCGTGGCCAGCGAGATCACGAAGAACGGCGGCGTGGCGATCTGCGCGCCGATCGCGCCCTACGCCGCCACCCGCCGGCGCGTGCGCGCCATGATCGAGGCGGTGGGCGGTTTCGTGGAGATCCACGTGGCCACCCCGCTGGAGGTCTGCGAGGCGCGGGACCGCAAGGGCCTCTACGCGAAGGCGCGGGCGGGGCTCATCGAGTCCTTCACGGGCATCAGCGACCCCTACGAGGCGCCGGAACAGCCGGAGCTGCGCCTCGACACCACGGGCACGAGCCCGGACGAGGCCGCCCAGCAGGTCGTGCTGCGGCTCGGCGCCCTCGGCTATCTCTGAAGACAGGAGTTCCCGTGCGCATCGTCTCCTTCAACGTCAACGGCATCCGCGCCCGGCCCCACCAGCTCGAGGCGGTGGTGGCGCGGCACGACCCGCTCGTGCTCGGGCTGCAGGAGACGAAGGTGGAGGATGCGGCGTTCCCGACGGACCTGCCCGAGGGGCTCGGCTACGAGGCCGCGTTCCACGGTCAGAAGGGGCACTTCGGCGTGGCGCTGCTCTCGCGTGCGCCCGCGGAGGCGGTGCAGATCGGCTTTCCCTGGCGGGACGGGACCGAGCAGTGCCGCTTCATCGCCGGGCGCTTCCGGACGCCGGACGGCGCCACGCTGCGCGTCCTCGACGGCTACTTCCCGCAGGGCGAGAACCGGGAGCATCCGGAGAAGTTCCCGAACAAGCGCCGCTTCTACGCGGACGTGCTGCGCTACCTCGAGGAGTGCTGCAGCCCGGAGGAGCCGCTCGTGCTCCTCGGGGACATGAACGTGGCGCCGGTGGAC
>JAZBPF010000049.1:0-5296 GCA_036351515.1 Pseudomonadales bacterium
GAGCCGGACGCGCTGCTGCTCCTGGACCAGACGCGCCTGCCCGCCGAGGAGCACTACCGGCGCTGCACCTCGGCGGAGGACGTGGAGGACGCGATCCGGCGCATGCAGGTGCGCGGTGCGCCCGCCATCGGCATCGCCGCCGCGCACGGCCTCGCCCTCGCGATGCAGGGCGCGCGGACGGAGGATCCGGAGGCCTGGGGAGCGACGCTCCAGCGCCACGCCGCGCGCCTCGCCGGAGCCCGGCCGACGGCCGTGAATCTCGCCTGGGCCGTGCGCCGCGCCGCCGGCGCCGCGCACCGGGCCCTGGAGCGCACCGGCGATGCCGCGCAGGCGCTCGCGACGCTGGAGGCGGAGGCCCGGGCCATCGAGGCCGAGGACCGGGCGATCTGCGAGGCCATCGGCGTCCACGGCGAGACCGTGATCCCCGACGGCGCGCGGGTCCTGACCCACTGCAACGCCGGCGCCCTCGCGGTCTCCGCCTGGGGCACGGCGCTGGCGCCGATCCACCGGATGCACGCCCGGGGCCGGGCGGTGCGCGTGTTCGCCGACGAGACCCGCCCGGTGCTCCAGGGCGCGCGGCTCACGGCCTTCGAACTGCAGCGCTCCGGTGTCGACGTGACGCTGATCACGGACAACATGGTGGCGCACCTCATGGCGCGGGGCGAGATCGACCTGGTGCTCGTCGGCACGGACCGGATCACCGCGAACGGCGACGTCGTGAACAAGATCGGCACGCTCGGGGTGGCGGTGCTCGCGCGACACTTCGGGGTGCCCTTCTGGGTCGCCTGCCCGTCCTCCACCTGGGATCCGGAGACCGCCGCCGGCACCGACGTGGCGATCGAGGAGCGCGCTCCGGAAGAGGTGACCCACGTGGGCGGGGTCGCCGTCGCGCCCGCGGGGATCCGCGTGCGGAACCCGGCCTTCGACGTCACGCCCGCCGAGCTGGTCACGGGCGTGATCACGGAACACGGCATCGCCCGCCCCCCGGTGGGGGCGGCGCTGGAGCAGCTCCTGCGCCGCACGCGCGATCCAGCCGTCGCCTGAAGGGACGGTCGGATCGCGCGCTGCGAGACGACCGCGGTCCGTCAGTGCGTGTTCTGGCGGTAGATCCGCGGCGGCGTCTCGAAGGGGTTGATGAGCGTCGTGTCCTCGCCCGCCGCCTGCACCTGCGGGAAGCGGACGCGCAGCAGATCCCGCACGTCGTGCTCCCGCTCGCGCGGCACGTCGATCATGATCACGTGCCGCCCCGCCTCGAGCTCGTGGTGATAGGGCGCGAGCTTGTAGTTCTCGCGGGTCAGGCCGACCATCCCGCCCTGCCAGGCACCGAAGAGCCCGCCGAAGGCGACGAGCGCCGCGCTCGCGATCGCGTCGGGGGAGAAGTCCCAGGGTGTCGCGAGCTTCAGCAGCAGCACGGCGGCGACGCCGACGCTCACGCCCGCGAGGGCCCAGCGCTCCCCCGTGTGGATCACGTCGAGCTGGTGGTAGGTCATGGCGGAATGGATGCGGTGGCGGAACAGCCCCGCCTCGTCCCGGGAGACCACGTGGAAGTCGTGGTCGCGGATGCCTTCCTCGTGGACCGCGTCGCTCACGGCCCGGGTGGTGTCGAGATCGTCGGCGACGTAGAAGAGTCTGCGCATGGTGAACCTCCCGCTTCACCGCCTGGGACTCCCGATCGAGTATCCGCGCCTCGGCCGGCACCGGCGAGGCCCTGCTCAGATCGATCCTCCATGAGAACGGTACGCGCTTCTTCCAGGGAGTCATGACGCCGTGTCACCGCAGCGCACGCCCCACGACCCGGCCCGCCCGGTCACGCTCGCCTCGCTGCGCGCCGACCTCGAGCGCCTCGGCGTGCGTCGCGGCGCCACGGTGCTCGTGCACACGCGGCTCTCCGCCGTGGGCTACGTGGTCGGCGGCGGCCCCTCCGTCTTCCTCCATGCGCTCCTCGAGAGCCTGGGCCCGGAGGGCACGCTGCTGATGCCGGCGCACAACCGGGACCTCTCGGAGCCGGCACACTGGAGCGATCCGCCCGTGGACCCGGCGCTGCACGCGGCGATCCGGGCGGGCATGCCGCCCTGGGATCCGGAGCGCACCGCCAGCCGCGGCATGGGCGTCGTCGCCGAGCTGTTCCGCCGCTGGCCCGGCGTGCGCAGGAGCGGCCATCCGCAGACCTCCTTCGCGGCCCTCGGTCCCGCCGCCGACGACCTCCTCGCCGGCCACGGGCCGGGCTGCGCCCTCGGGGAACGCTCGCCCCTCGGGGCCCTCTACCGGGCGGACGGCGAGGTGCTGCTCGTCGGCGTCGACCACGGTCGCAACACGTCGCTGCACCTCGCGGAGTACCGGGCCCGCTGGCCGGGGCGCCGCGAACACGAGGAGGGCGCGCCGCTGCTCGTGGACGGAGCGCCGCGCTGGGTCCGCTTCCCCGAACTCGCCTTCGACGACGGGGACTTCGCGCGCCTCGGCGCCGACCACGAGGCCGCCGGCGGCCCGGTCGCCGTGGGCCCCGTCGGCCACGCCGAGAGCCGTCTGCTGCCCCAGCGGCCCCTCGTGGACTTCGCCGTCCGCTGGCTGGAGGCCCATCGATGAGCCGCCGTCCGCCGTCCCCCGCGAGCGAGCCCCGTTCCCCCTACGTCACCCCCGCGGGCGCGGCGGCGCTGCAGGCGGAGCTCCGTCACCTGTGGAAGGAGAAGCGGCCCGAGGTGACCCGCCGCGTCTCCGAGGCCGCGGCCCTCGGCGACCGCTCGGAGAACGCGGAGTACATCTACGGCAAGAAGCAGCTGCGGGAGATCGACCGGCGCATCCGCTACCTCACGAAGCGCCTCGACGAGGTCGTGGTCGTGGACCGCCTGCCGGCGGACCCCTCCCGCGTGTTCTTCGGCGCCTGGGTCGAGGTGGAGGACGAGGACGGGGAGACGCGCCGCTGGCGCATCGTCGGCGCCGACGAGTTCGACCCGGGACGCGCCTGGATCAGCATCGACTCCCCCGCCGCCCGGGCCCTCGTCGGCAAGCGGGTCGGGGAGGAGGTGGTGGTGCGCGGCCCCGAGGGGGACCGTCACCTCTGGATCACGGAGATCGACTATGAGTCCCCCTGACGCCGGTTCCACGGGCGCACCGCCCTTCGCCTGCCTGCGCCTGGACCACCTGGTCCTGCGCGCCCGGGACGCCGCCGGGCTCGTGGCCTTCTACCGGGACGTGCTCGGCTGCCCGGTGGAGCGCGTGCTGCCGGAGCTCGGCCTGCACCAGCTCCGCGCCGGAGACGCGCTCGTGGACATCGTCGACACGACGCTGCCCCTCGGCGCCGAGGGCGGCGCCCCGCCCGGGGCCGGGGGCCGGAACCTCGAACACCTGTGCCTGCGCGTCGCCCCCTTCGACCCGGCGGCCATCGCCGCCTGGCTCGACGCGGCCGGTGTCCCGCACGAGGCGCCCGCGCGGCGCTACGGCGCCGACGGCTACGGGCCCTCCATCTACCTGCGCGATCCGGAGGACAACCGGGTGGAACTGAAGGGGCCGCCGGACGCGCCGCCGCACGGTCCGGGGGACCGGAGCCGTGCCTGAAGCCGCGGACGACCCCACGGCCGCCGCCCTCGACCGGCTGGTCGACCGGGTCCTGGGCGCCGGGACCCCGCTGCGCGCCCCCTTCGATCCCGACTGGCGCTCGCCCTGCGAGAGCGGGGCGCCGGTGGACGGCACCGTGTCCTTCCGCCCGCTGCGCCGGGAGCCGACGGCCTCCGGGCTCCTCGACGGCCTGGCCGCGGCCCTCGGGCGCCCGGTGCCGGTCGAACTCGAGACCTACTACGGCCGCTACTGGTCCGGCGATCTCGAGCTCGAGGCCCCGCAGGGCCCGGTAGTCCTGCTCCTGCTCTGGAACGAGGAGGACGCCGACCGCCTCGCCGAGAACCTCCTCGGCCACGCGCTCCAGCAGCGCCGCCTGCGGCGGCGGCCGACGCTGTTCTTCGCCTGCACGACCGCGGACTCGGACCGGATCCTGTCCCTGGACGAGGAGACCCGGGAGGTGGTCGTGGAACGCCCCGGGACCCGCGACTGCCGCGTCGTCGCCCCGGACCTCGCGTCCTTCCTGGACACGCTGATGCCGCCGGCGCGCTGACCGCGTCGTCCCGCGCCCCGCCCGCACCCGCCTCACCCCGCGAATCGGTGGACCATGCAGGCTAGAATTCGCGCCCCGAGCCCGGTGGGAGCGCCCATGGACACGCTCGTCCTCGAACCGATCGGCCGCATGCGCGGCGAGGTCCGCGTGCCGGGCTCGAAGAGCCTGTCCAACCGCCTGCTCCTGCTCGCGGCCCTGGCCCGGGGCACGACCCGCCTGCGTCACCTGCTCGCGAGCGACGACGTGGCCCGCATGCGCGACGCGCTCGCGGCCCTCGGCGTGCACACGGCAGCGGAGACGGAGGACACGCTCCGGGTCGACGGCGCCGGCGGCCCCTTCCCCCGCCCGGGTGCGGAGCCCCTGCGCCTGCACCTCGGGAACGCCGGCACGGCCATGCGCCCGCTCGCGGCGGTGCTCACGCTCGGCGAGGGACGCTTCGAGCTGGACGGGGACCCGCGCATGCGCGAGCGCCCCATCGGCCCCCTCGTGGACGCCCTGCGCACCCTGGGCGCCCGCATCGACTACCTCGGCGAGGACGGCTTCCCGCCGCTGGCGCTCACCGGCACGGGCCTCGCGGGCGGCACCGTGGAGATCGACGGCACGCTCTCGAGCCAGTTCGTCAGCGCCCTGCTCCTGGCGGCCCCCCTGGCCCGGACTCCCGTCACGCTCCTGCGGCGGGGGGAGCTCGTCTCCGACCCCTACATCGAGATCACCCGCCGCTGCATGGAGCACTTCGGGGTCGCCGTGGCCTGGCCGGAGCCGCGCCGCCTGGAGGTGCCCGTCGCCGCCTACGAGAGCCCCGGAGCCGTGGCCGTCGAGGGGGACGCGAGCTCCGCGTCCTACTTCCTCGCCGCCGGCGCCATCGCCGGCGGACCCGTCCGCGTCCTCGGCGTGGGCACGGACAGCATGCAGGGGGACGTCGCCTTCGCGGACGTGCTCGAGCGCATGGGCGCGCGGATCCGCCGAGGGCCGGACTGGCTCGAGGCCGAGGGGGGCGCCCTCCGGGGCGTGGACGTGGACCTGAACGCCATTCCCGACGCGGCCATGACCCTCGCCACCACCGCGCTCTTCGCCGAAGGACCCACGCGGATCCGCGGCGTCGCCAACTGGCGCGTGAAGGAGACGGACCGGATCCGGGCCATGGCGACGGAGCTGCGCAAGCTCGGCGCCGCCGTCGAGGAGCACGAGGACGGC
>JAZBPF010000050.1:0-6481 GCA_036351515.1 Pseudomonadales bacterium
GCCGAGTACGAGGCGGACGTCCACTACCCGGGCGCGCCGGCGGATCGCGCCGCCCCCGGCGGCGAGACGCCGCGCCGGCTCCTGCACGCCATGACCCGGGACGGCGTGTTCCGGGAGTTCGCCACGGCGCCGGAGCTGCGCCGGCGCCTCGAGTCGCTCCTCGGCGGGCCCGTGCGCGTCGCGCAGACGCACCACAACTGCATCATGACCAAGTTCCCGGGCCATTCGAGCCAGACGCTCTGGCACCAGGACATCCGCTACTGGCGCTTCGACCGCCCGGAACTCGTGAGCGTCTGGCTGGCGCTCGGCGAGGAGCGCGCCGACAACGGGGCCCTGCAGGTGATCCCCGGGACCCACCACGGGCTGCTCGCATCCGGCCGGCTCGACGCGGAGCTGTTCCTGCGCACGGACCTCGAGGAGAACCAGGCCCTGATCGACTCGGCGGTGCAGCTCGAGCTCGGGCCCGGCGACGTGATCTTCTTCGACGCGCGCCTGTTCCACGCCGCCGGGCGCAACGGCTCGGACCGGGTGAAGCTCTCCGCGGTGTTCACCTATCACCGGGACGACAACGCGCCCATCCCCGGCACGCGGTCGGCGAACTACCCGTCCCTGCCCCTGCGCGAGGCGTAGGCGGGGTCCCGGGTCACAGCCGCCCCTTTTCGAGCTCCAGGCGGCCTCGGGCGAGGCCGAGGCGGAGCACGTCGGAGGCGCCCTCGGCGAAGCGCAGGGCCCGCACCTCCCGGTAGAGCCGCTCCAGCGGGTGGCCCTCGACGAGGGCGCCCGCGCCCTCCAGCTGCAGTGCCGCGTCCACGACGCGGCCCGCGGCCTCCGTGGCGAAGACCTTCGTGGCGATGGTCTCGTTGACGGCGTTCTCGCCGGCGTCCACCAGGCGGGCCGTCCGGTAGAGCATGCTGCGGGCGGCGAAGGCGTCGATGCGCGCGTCGGCGAAGCGCAGGCGCACGCCCTCCCGGTCCCCGAGGGGCGCGCCGGAGCGGTGGGGCGCCCGGAGCCGCGCCTCGAGGTGGGCGAGGGTGAAGGCCATGAGGCCGCAGGCCTCGGCCGCGACGGCGAGGCGCACGTCGCCGATCTGCCGGAGGGCCCGGGGCAGGCCCTCGCCGGGGGCACCGAGCACCGCCTCGTCCGCGACGGGCGTGTCCGCGAAGGTGAGGGCCACGTGGCGGGTCCCGTCGAGGGAGCGGAACGGGGCGCTCCGCGTGAGTCCCGGGGCGTCCGCGTCCAGCACCACGGCGATGGCGCCGTCCCCGTCGCCCTCGGCGAGCTGGGCCACCACCGTGAAGAAGTCCGCGTCGGCGCCGCCGGTGACGAAGCCCTTGGTGCCGTCGAGGCGCCAGCCGCCGTCCGCCCGGCGCGCGACGGTCCGTGCGCCCGGCGCGTCCGTGAAGGCGAAGGCGGTCCGGCGTTCGCCGCGGAGCAGCGGGGCGAGCCAGCGCTCCGCGACCGCCGGGCCCCCCGCGGCGAGCATGCCCGGGCCCGGGCCGAAGACGTGGTGCCGCGCCGGCAGTGCCGTCGCGGCGATGCGCTCGCGCACGAGCGTGAGCGCCAGGGCGTCGGCGGCCGTGCCCCCGTGGCTCTCCGGCTGCGTGAGGCCGAAGAGCCCGGCCTCCCGGGACGCCCGCGCCACTTCCCGGGCCAGCTCCGGCCCGGGCGCGTGCGCCTCGGCGAGGGCGGGCAGCGACTCCCGGGCGAACGCGTCCGCGCGGTCCCAGAGCGCGGCGTGCGCGGCCTCGAGTCCTTCCGGCGGCAGGAGCGGCGCGGCGCTCATCCGAAGACGCCCATGCTCGTGGCCGGGATCACCGTGGCGAGCACGAGCACCAGCAGGCTCACGAGGATCACGGACACCGCCGTGATCGTGAGCTGTTCCGTGCGCGCCCGGCGCGCCACGAGCGCCTCGACCTCGGGTTCCTCGAGGGCCGAGGCCGCGCTCGTGAGCCGGTAGCGGACGATGCCCTCGCGGTTGCGCGGCAGGCGCACGAACAGTTCCGGGCAGCCCTCGAGGTTCGCGCGGACCTCGAACATGTCCTGCCCGGTCTCGCGGCTCAGCTGGACCGGATGCAGGCCCTGGTCGGGATGCGCCCGGAACGCCTGGTACAGGGCCAGCAGGCGCTGTTGCCTGCCGAGGTAGCGCAGCAGTCTCATGGCTCCCCTCTCGGAGGGTGCAGACACCCTCTCATGATTCCTCGCCGAGCAGGGCGCGCCGCTCCGCCTCGGGCCAGCGCGCCAGCGGCGTGCGGCAGAGGCGGACGTTGCTCAGGCGAGCGTCGTCGGTCACCTCCCGGCCGACCCAGGGCGGCAGCTCCACCGCCGCGGCCTCGTCCTCGAGCTCGACCTCGGCGAGCAGCAGCGGCGCGTTCTCGTCCTCGAAGCGGTCCACCTCCCAGTCGCGCCCCGCCCAGGGCACGCGGTAGCGGGTCTTGCGGACGCGCGCCGCGCCGCAGGTGGCGGCGAGGAGCTCGCGGGCGTCCGCGACGGGGATCGGGTACTCGAACTCGAGGCGTCGCCGCGCGCTCTCGCCCTGCTTGATGGTCAGGAAGGCGCGGCTCCCCGCAGCTCCCTCGGAAAGGCGAACGCGCACGCTCGCGGGCGCCTCCACGGGCAGGTAGCCCTGTTCCAGGCGTGTTCCCTCCCTGCCCTCGAGCACGGAGGGGTCGGTGACCAGGAACTTCCGCTCGATCTCCGTCGCCATCAGGGCCTGCGTGCCGTGAGCAGGGCGCGCAGCGGCGCCGGGTGGCCTTCCACCGTACGGGCGGGGTCCGCCGGGTCAAGGGCCTCGGCGAGGGACTGGAACGGCATCCAGGCGGTGGTCCGCTGCTCCGCGGGGGTCGTCGCCGTCGCGTCGACGATGGTGACGGCTTCGAAGCCCAGGCGCTCGAGCCAGCGCACGAGGAGTGCCGTGGACGGCAGGAACCAGACGTTGCGCATGCGCGCGTAGCGATCCGGGGGGCACAGGACATGCTCCGCGTCGCCGGTGACCACGAGGGTCTCGAGCACGAGCGTGCCGCCCGGTCGCAGCTGCTCCCGGAGCTCGGCGAGATGATCCAGCGGCGAGCGCCGGTGGTAGAGCACGCCCAGGGAGCAGACGAGGTCGAAGGCGCCGCCCGGGGGCAGGGCCTCGAAGGGCAGCGGCAGGAGGTCCACGGCCCGGTCCTCGAGGTAGTGGCGGAGCGCGGCGAACTGGGCCAGGTGCACGAGGGTCGGATCCACGCCGATCACCCGCGCCGCGCCGGCGCCGCGCATGCGCCAGGCGTAGTAGCCGTTGCCGCAGCCCACGTCGAGGATCCGCGCGCCGGCGAGGGGCAGCCCGGCTGCCTCGAGGCGCGCCCACTTCGCGTCGGAGCGCCACTCCGCGTCGACCTCGACCCCGAAGAGGGAGAAGGGCCCCTTGCGCCAGGGCGCGAGCCCGACGAGCGCCTCCCGCAGCCGCGCCCGGGCGTCGTCGTCCGCATCGGTCGCGCGGCCGACGCGCACGGCCGGGGTCGCGAGGTCGACGTCCGAGGGATGCAGGTCGGGCAGGGCCGCGAGCGCCGCCTCCCAGCGCGGCAGATCTCCGTGCCGCCCCGGCGCGAGGGCCGCCCGGGCGGCGTCGGGGACCCCGGGATTCCAGCCGTCGAGACCGTCGGCCGCGAGGCGGGCCTCGAGGCCGTCCAGGAGCCGCTCCGCCAGGGTCACGGGGCGCGTACGCCGAGGAGCGTGGCGAAGTTCAGCTGCCGTTGCACGCAGAGCACGACTTCGCAGCCCGCCTGTTCGAGGCGCGCGCGGTGCGCAGCGAGCGTCTCCGGGACGAGGACGTCCTCGAGGGCCGTGCGCTTGCCCGCGATCTCGAGCTCCGAGTAGCCCCGGGCGCGCTTGAAGTCCGCGTGCAGGGCCTCGAGGAGCGCCTGCGCGTCCGCGTCCGCCTCGACGATCTTCTCGCTCAGGACGATCGCGCCGCCGGGCACGAGGGCGTCCACCAGGCGTCCGACGAGGGCGTCCCGGTGCGCGACGGGGACGAACTGGAGCGTCCAGTTCACCGCCAGGAAGCTCGCGGGCTCGAAGCGCACGGCGCGCACGTCCTCGCAGAGGAGCTCGGGCAGGGGCGCGAGCCCGGCCTCGGAGAGGCGCTCCCGGCAGCGCTCGAGCATGGGCGCGGACGCGTCGATGCCCACGAGGCGCAGGTCGCGGCCGGCGAGCTCGCGGGCGCAGGCGAGGAGCGTGGCGCCGAGGGAGCAGCCGACGTCGTAGACGCGGGTGCCGTCGCTGGCGAAGCGGCGCGCGAGGCGCCCCGTGAGCTCCACGGTCTCCGCGTAGCCGGGTACGGACCGCCGGATCATGTCCGGGAACACCCGTGCCACCTCCGCGTCGAAGCGGAAGGTGCCGCTGCGGGCGGTGCCGCCCGCGAAGATCTCGTCGCGCCCTTCCTCGTCGCTCACGGACTCGCCGCCACCGTCGTCGTCATCAAGAAGCGTTCCGCTTCTGCCATACTGCCCGACCCGTTCTGCAGCCGCTCGCGCACGCCATGGACGCGATCAACCTCGCAAGCCCGGAACTCTACATCAACCGGGAACTCGCCCTGCTCGAGTTCAACCGTCGCGTGCTCGAGCAGTCGAAGGACGAGGGCGTCCCGCTCCTCGAACGCCTGCGCTTCCTGTGCATCGCGGCCTCGAACCTCGACGAGTTCTTCGAGATCCGCGTCGCAGGGCTCAAGCAGCAGGTCGCCTACGGCTCCACGCAGCGCGGCCCCGACAACCTCGGCCCGACGGATCAGCTCCGGCGCATCGCGGAGATCGGCCATGCCCTCGTGGACGAGCAGTACCGGGTCCTGAACGAGGTGCTGATTCCGCGCCTGGACGCGGAGGACATCCGCTTCATCCGCCGCAGCGAGTGGAACCGGCGCCAGGCCACCTGGGTCAAGCGCTACTTCTCGCGGGAGCTCGCCCCGGTGCTGAGCCCCATCGCCCTCGACCCGGCGCATCCCTTCCCGCGGGTGCTCAACAAGAGCCTGAACTTCATCGTCACCCTCGAGGGCAAGGACGCCTTCGGGCGCAACAGCGGCATGGCCATCGTCGGCGCCCCGCGCTCCCTGCCGCGGCTCGTGCAGCTTCCCGAGTCCGTCACGGGCGGGCCCACGGACTTCGTGTTCCTCTCCTCGATCATCCACCAGCACGTGAGCGACCTGTTCCCGGGCATGCAGGCCACGGGCTGCTACCAGTTCCGGGTGACCCGCAACTCGGACCTCTTCGTCGACGAGGAGGAGATCGACGATCTCAAGCGCGCCCTGGAGGGCGAGCTGTCGTCCCGTCGCTTCGGGGACGAGGTGCGCCTCGAACTCGCGGACGACTGCCCGGAGGAAGTGGAGGCGTTCCTCGTGCGTCAGTTCGAGCTCGAGGAGACGGACGTCTACCGCTGCAACGGCCCCGTGAACCTCACGCGGATGATGGCCATCCCGGACATGATCGACCGGCCGGACCTCAAGTACCCGGGCTTCATCCCCCGGATCCCGCAGCGCATCCGTCGCAACGACGACCTCTTCGACGTGATCCGCCGCGGGGACCTGCTCCTGCACCATCCCTTCGAGTCCTTCGCGCCGGTCGTGGACTTCCTGCGCCAGGCGGCGCGCGATCCGCACGTGCTGGCGATCCGCCAGACCCTCTACCGCACGGGGGCGGACTCGGCGGTGGTGAAGGCCCTCGTGGACGCGGCGCGGGAGGGGAAGGAGGTCACGGTCGTGATCGAGCTGCGCGCCCGCTTCGACGAGGAGGCGAACATCGAGCTCGCGGAGACCCTGCAGGAGGCCGGGGCCCACGTGGTCTACGGGGTCGTGGGGCACAAGACCCACGCGAAGATGGCCCTCGTCGTGCGCCGCGAGGGACGGACGCTGCGCCGCTACGTGCATCTCGGGACCGGCAACTACCACGCGCGCACGGCGCGCCTGTACACGGACTACGGGCTCTTCACCTGTGACGCGGCCATCGGCGAGGACATCCAGAAGATGTTCCAGCAGCTGACGGCCATGGGCCGGGTCGCGAAGCTGAAGAAGGTGATCCAGTCGCCCTTCGCGCTGCACCGGCACATGCTCGATCTCGTGGCCGCGGAGGCGGAGCACGCCCGGGCGGGGCGCCCGGCCCGGATCATCGCGAAGATGAACTCCCTCGTGGAGCCACAGATGATCCAGGCCCTCTACGCCGCTTCCCAGGCCGGCGTGCGCATCGACCTGATCGTCCGCGGCATCTGCTCCCTGCGCCCCGGCGTCGCCGGCGTGTCGGAGACGATCCAGGTGCGCTCCATCATCGGGCGCTTCCTCGAGCACACGCGCATCTTCTACTTCGAGAACGGCGACGACGAGGAGCGGGTCTACCTCTCGAGCGCCGACTGGATGGAGCGGAACTTCTTCCGGCGGGTCGAGACCTGCTTCCCGGTGGAGGACCGGCGCCTGCGCCAGCGCATCATCGAGGAGTCCCTCGAGAACTACCTCGCCGACAACACC
>JAZBPF010000051.1:0-3796 GCA_036351515.1 Pseudomonadales bacterium
ATCATGACGGTCTCCCAAGCGTCGGGCAGGGGCGTGACGCACCCTGCGTCCCGGAGACGGCACGACGAACCGACGCCGTGCCGGTCGTGCGTCCGGGCCGCGACGGCCGGCTGCGGCACGGGGAGGTTCTTGGAGCACGGTAGCACCAAGAGAAAGCCAGTGGCAGTCGGGCAACCATCGCCTGTGCGTGTCGGCGCGCTCGTACGTAAGAGTTTTCTCACGCGCCGGCGAGACTGATCGGAATCCCGGAGGCTTTCGCTTTGCGCAACAGTTGAGCTCCACGTTGATTCACCAGGAGATCACCATGCGCGAACTCAAGGAACACGAGATTCAGCTTGTGGCAGGCGGCGCATCGCGGGGCCGTTGGGAGTACACGGGGCGCCCCTACATCCGTGTAGATGCGAGCGGCGCTCTGTCCGCAGTGGAGACCCACGCAGCAGTCGGCGCCGGCCTTGGAGCGGCCTATCCAGGACCTCCGATCGCCAGAGGAATCGGAGCAGGCTTAGGCGCCATCGGCGGTGCCATAACCGGCATGATCCAAATTCCGGACTACGTGACAACGGTGACTCCGACCGTGAGGATCTACGAGGTCGGCGCCACTGGGCACTCCGCACAACAGGGGCAAGGCGGTGGGTCGGAGTAATCGATATCTGCTGGCGCTGTTCCCGCTGGCGTCGTCTTGGTACGCCACGGCCGAGGAGCTATCGCCCTCGGCCGTGGCGCAGGCAGAAGCACTTATCCGTTCAGGGATCGAGCACTTCGCCGAGCAGACGCCACTCCGAGTCGGCCGAGACACCGTCCTGACTGACGCCTATCTCGACGAAGACGGTCTCAACTACGTATTCGCGCTAGATCGGTGGGCAGAGGCGCGCACCTCACGTGATCGATTTATGTCAGATACCTACCAACGACTCTCGGAGTCCATCTGCAACGTCGAGCTGCTAGCCCTGCTACTGGAGCGCGGCAAAGCTGTCGAGTACCGCTACATGGTGGACGAAAAGCCTTTCGGGATCGTTCGATTCTCGGGCGACTTTTGCAAGGCGCAGAAGCAGAAGCCAACGTGAACATACACGCCACCGCCACGATCAACACAGCTTGTCATTCGAGGGTCGCCTCGCGCATCCGACACGGATTGGTACACCGCCGAGATGCGCAGCTTGGGCAAGGATCGGAACCTCAAGAAGTAGCTCGCGGCGTGTGGGACGACGACCCGAATCGAGATCAAGGCTAGCCCGATGACGGTTCTGTCATTTCGATTCATGGTCCTCCTCGTGCTCATGGCAGTCAGTGCCCACGCCCCGGCAGACCGTCTCTCCGAGGGTCGTCCCTTGGCATTCGTTGTCTTCGCCGTTTTTTCAGCTCCCGCCCTGATCGGCTCAAGCCTGCTCGAAG
Source organism: Pseudomonadales bacterium (assembly GCA_036351515.1). GTDB lineage: Bacteria > Pseudomonadota > Gammaproteobacteria > Pseudomonadales > Azotimanducaceae > JAZBPF01. The sequence goes on from JAZBPF010000051.1 coordinate 1,393, forward strand.
GAGGCGACCCTACAACCGCGGTAGCGGTGGGCGGAATCCAGAGCCTGCTGCTCGTCCTGGGCACCGCCGTCCTCGCCTTCGGCCGCTGGCGCTGCCGATCCCTCGACGCAGGTCGCATGCCGGGGCCGGCGGCCGACGAGGGGTGACGCCGTGGGTCTCGATCAGTTCGCGGGGGCGCTGAACTCGCCAGAAGCGTCCTCGGCGGTGCGGATCACTTCGACCGCAGTCTGCGTCTACCTCGCCATCGGAGCGGCTGCTCCCTTGCTGGCCCGACGCGCCCACCGGGACGCGGTGCTCGTGCTGGGCGCGGTCTTCCTCCTGCAGCTCCTCGCGGAAGCGCTGGTCGGTCCGGGACTCCTCCCTGCCGTCGATGCGGCGCTCGTGCTCACCGTGCTGTTCTCCGTCGCGAGCTGGGCGAGCTCCTTCGGCCACGCGCGCCTCCTCCGGAAGCGCGACTGACCGCCGATCCGCGACGGGCGGCCTTGCGGAGGCCCGGGCTCGCCCCTATGGTTGCGCCGTCCGAATTGGTCGGACCAGATCGGGGCACCAGCTTGAGCGAGAGCACCCTCCCCTCCGCCTCCCGCAGCGCCGGCGTGCTGGACACGCTGCGCGACGAGATCCTCACGGGGCAGTACCGGCCCGGGGAGCGCCTGCCGTCGGAGCGGGAACTGGCGGCGCGCTTCGAGACGTCCCGCGGGGCCGTGCGCGAGGCGCTGAAGAAGCTCGAGCAGCTCGGCATCGCGGCCGTGCATCCCGGCGGCGTGCGGGTGGTACCCCTCGAGGAGGCGAGCCTGGACGTGCTCGGTCCGCTGCTGGACCTGCAGGAGGTTCCGGACATCGTGCTCGTGGACCAGACCATGCGGGTGCTCTCGCTCCTCGTGCTCGAGGCGGCCCGCGACATGGCGGCCACGGCACCGGAGGCGGACCTCGAGCACGCCCGGGGCCTGGTGCGACGGATCGCCGAGCTCGCCCCGGACGATCCCGAGGCCCTCGACCTGCGCATGGAGCTCGGCCGCTTCTTCATGACCGCGTCGGGCAACCTGCCCATGCGCCTGATCGCCAACGGGCTGCGCATCCAGTTCGCGGACCGCCTGCGGGCCCGCGGCATCGCGCCGCGGCCGGAGCCGAAGGCCTTCCGGAGCCGCATGAAGGCGCTGGACGCGGCCCTGGCTTCACGGGACGGCGACGCCGTCGCCGCCACCATGCGCAGCCTCATGGAACTGAACCAGAAGGCGCTCCACGCGGCGCTCGAGGCCGCCGGGGCCACCGCCCGCGGCCTCGACCTGCTCCCCGCCGCCCCCTCTCGAGGCATCCGCTCATGATCCGCAAGATCGTCCTGCCCGCCCTGATCGTCGTCGTGGCGATGTTCGGCGCCGTCGGCCTCGTGGCCACCGCTCCCCGGGTGGAGCCCGAGGCGCCCGCACCGGTGGCGCCGACCGTGCGCGTCCTGACGGTCCGGCCGGGGCCCGTGCAGCTGCTCGTGCACAGCCAGGGCACCGTGGAGCCCCGGACCGAGAGCGCCCTGATCCCCGAGGTCGACGGGCGCGTGGAGTGGATCTCGCCGGCGCTGGTCTCCGGTGGGCGCTTCGACGCCGACCAGGTGCTCCTGCGCATCGAACCGGCGGACTACCGGGTCGCGCGGACGCAGGCCGAGGCGACGCTCGCCCAGGCCGGGGCCGAGGAGGCCAACGCCCGCTTCGAGTACGAGCGCCTGCTCACGCTCGTGGACCGCAAGCTCGTGAGCCGGTCCCAGGTGGAGGCGGCCGAGCGGCGCCTGAAGGTCGCCGAAGCGGCCCTGCGTTCCGCCGAGGGCGCCCTCGAGCGCGCCCGGCGCGACCTCGACCGGACCGAGCTCACGGCGCCCTTCGCCGGGGTGGTGCGCACGGAGAGCGTGGACGTCGGCCAGTTCGTGCGCCGGGGCGTGGAGGTCGCGCGTGTCTACGCCTCCGACAACGTGGAGATCCGCCTGCCCGTGGCGGACGAGCAGCTCGCCTACCTGGACCTGTCCCTCGGCGTCCGCGGCGAACTCGGCCCCGACGAGGCGCCCACCGTCGAGCTCTCCGCCACCTTCGCCGGGGAGCGCTACCGCTGGACGGGACGGGTGGTGCGCACGGAGGGCGAGATCGACCCGCGTTCGCGCATGGTGCACGTGGTGGCCCGGGTCACCGATCCGGATCCCCCGCTCCCGGTCGGGCTCTTCGTGCAGGCGGAGATCGCGGGCAATCGGGTCGACGACGTGGTGACGCTGCCCCGCTCGGCGCTCCGCGAGGGCAACCGCGTGCTCGTCGTCGACGGCGAGAACCGCATGCGCTTCCGCACGGTCCGCCCGCTGCGCTTCTACCAGGACGAGGTGCTCCTCGAGAGCGGTCTCGCCGCCGGCGAACGGGTGTGCGTCTCGCCGATC
>JAZBPF010000052.1:0-2099 GCA_036351515.1 Pseudomonadales bacterium
AGGTTGATCACCTGCGCCTGCACGGAGACGTCCAGCGCCGAGATGGGCTCGTCGCACACCACGAACTCGGGCTCCAGGATCAGCGCCCGGGCGATGCCGATGCGCTGGCGCTGGCCGCCGGAGAACTCGTGGGGGTAGCGGGAGGCGTGGTCGGCGTTCAGGCCCACGAGCTCGAGCCAGTGCACCACCTTCTCGCGGATCTGCGCAGGCGAAAGCGTCGTGTGCAGGCGCAGGCCCTCGCCGATGATCTCGCCCGCGGTCATGCGCGGGTTCAGGGACGAGTAGGGGTCCTGGAAGATCATCTGCATGGTGCGCGCGTGGCGCCGGTAGTCCTCGGTGCCGTAGCGCTGGGGCAGGCGCTCGCCGCGGTAGACCACCTCGCCCGCGGTCTTGTCGTGCAGGCCGAGGAGCGTCTTGCCGAGCGTCGACTTGCCGGAGCCCGACTCGCCCACGAGCCCGAGGATCTCGTTCTCCCGGATCGTGAGCGACACGTCGTCCACGGCGTGCACGGTCTGGCCGCGGCCGATCGTGAAGTGCTTCGTGAGGCTGCGCGTCTCGAGGAGCGGCGCGGCGGCGTCCGCCGCGGGCGGGGTCGGGGGCTTGGGCGCCGTGCTCACGCGTGCGTCTCCCGGTGGACCTGGTGGACGTCGTCGACGCGGGGGGCGTCCGGATGCTGCAGCCAGCAGCGGGCGCGGTGCGTCAGGTGCCCCGGGTTCTCCGTGAGGGCGAAGGCCGGCGGCAGGTGCGCCTCGCAGAGCGCCATGGCGTGGGGGCAGCGGGCGAAGTAGCCGCAGCCCTTGGGCGGATGGAAGAGGTCCGGGGGCGTGCCGTCAATGGGCCGGAGCTCGTGCGGCCGGTCCGGGTCGTTCGAGGGCGTCGCCCGGCGCAGGCCCTGGGTGTAGGGGTGGCCACCGCGGTAGAACACGTCGTCCACGGTGCCCGTCTCCACGATCTGCCCCGCGTACATCACGGCCACGTCGTCGGCCATGCGCGCCACCACGCCCAGGTCGTGGGTGATGAGGATGATCGACATGCCCTCGTCGCGCTGCAGCTGGGCCATGAGGTCCAGGAGCTGCGCCTGGATGGTCACGTCCAGCGCCGTGGTGGGCTCGTCGGCGATGAGCAGCTGCGGCGAGCAGGCGAGCGCCATGGCGATCATGGCGCGCTGGAGCATGCCGCCGGAGAACTCGAAGGGGTACTGGCGGGCGCGCTGCGCGGGCTCGGGGATGCGCGCCTTCTCGAGGAGCTCCACGGCCTTCGCCAGCGCCTCGGCCTTCGCCAGGCCCCGGTGCACGCGCAGGGTCTCGGCGATCTGCTCGCCGATGCGCATGGTGGGGTTCAGGCTCGTCATGGGGTCCTGGAAGATCATGCCCATGCGCGCGCCGCGGATGCGGTTCAGCTCGCGCTCGGGCAGGCCGAGGATCTCCTGGCCGTCGAGCTTTGCGGAGCCATTGGTGATGCGCCCCGGCGGCATGGGAATGAGCCCCATGAGCGCCTGCACGGTGACGGACTTTCCGCAGCCCGACTCGCCGACGATGGCGAGCGTCTTCCCCCGCGGGACGCGGAAGCTCACGTCGCGCACGGCGTGGACCGTGCCGCCGTAGGTGTCGAACTCCACCTCGAGGTTCGCGACCTCGAGGACGGTGTCGGCGCGGGGGGCGTCGTGGGCGGGTGGCTCGGCGGCGGAGGTCATGCGGCTCGTGTTCTCGTGGTGGGGTGCCCGATCTCGGTGCGTGTTTCGGGGCCTCGTTGCCCGATCAACCTTGCAAATTCCACAGGGAATGTCGGATTTGCAAGGTTAGCGGCCCTCCGACGGTCCACGCGCCTCACTCCTTCGACCGCATGCGGGCGTCCAGCGCGTCGCGCAGCCCGTCGCCCAGGAGGTTGAAGGCCAGCACCGTCACGCTGATGAACAGCGCCGGGAAGAAGAGCTCGTGCGGGGTGTTCAGCATGCTCTTCAGCCCGTCCAGGCACATGGAACCCCAGCTCGGGGTCGGCGGCGCCACGCCCATGCCGATGAAGGACAGGAACGCCTCCGTGAAGATCGCCGTGGGGATCGCGAAGGTGAGCGTCACCAGGATCACCCCGAGCGTGTTCGG
>JAZBPF010000053.1:0-2799 GCA_036351515.1 Pseudomonadales bacterium
CTCCCGGAACACGCCGTCCCGGGTCATGGCGTGCAGGAGCCGGCGCGGCGTCTCGCCGCCGGGGGCGGCGCGATCCGCCGGCGCGCCCGGGTAGTGGACGTCCGCCTCGTACTCGGCGGGGCCGAGGAGCGGATCGAGGGATTCCTCGGCGACGGCGCGCATGCGCGCGACCAGCTCCGGGTCGGCGAAGCGGCGGACGACGAGGTAACCGTGGCGGTCGAAGCGCTGCCGGTCGAGTTCGCCGACCGGATCTCCCGCGCTCGGGGGAAGGGTGCTCATGAGGATCTCCTCTGACGCGCCCGCGTCGGAAGAATCCGGCCATTGTACGCCAGCGGCGAGCCTTGCGCGGCGCCCCGGGCCGGCGCAAGGTGCCTCCGGTCCCCTCGTCCGCCGGTCCGTCCCATGCGTCCGCTCCGCTCCCTCGCGCCCCTGGCCGTCCTGCTCCTCGCGGTCCCGGGCACCGCCCTCACGCTCCCCGAGCCCCCGCCGCCGGGGCTGCGGCTGACGGCCTCCGTGACCTGCGACTTCGAGGACCGCTGGTGGGAGGCGACGCTGTACCCGGGCGCGGAGCTGCCCCTCGAGGTGCGCTGGATGGAACCGGGCATGTTCGGGGGCCGGGAACGGACCCAGAGCAGGCGCCTCGACGACGCGCAGCGGGCCGAGCTCTTCGCGCTCGCCCGCGAGGCCTTCGCGAGCTTCACGCTCCGCCCGCGGCCACCGGTCGCCACGCCGGGGACCGAGCGGCCCTGGACCGGGGACCGGACCCTCGCCCTCTCCGCGCAGGTCCTGGACGCGGAACTCGGCCGCGTGGACCGCGTGGATCTCGCCTTCGACCTGATCCCCGGCCGCCGCCTCCCGGAGGCCGCCGTGGCCTTCGTGGAGGGGCTCGCCGAGCACGCCCGGCAGGCGACCCTCGAGCTCGACTGTCGCTGATTCACCCGCCGGCGACTCGGGGGTATGCTCCGGGATCCGCGGGTCGAACACTGCGGAGGTCCCATGCGCAGTCCCTTGCCCACCGCTCTCGCGTTCCTGCTCCCCTCCCTGCTCCTGGCACCGGGCCCGGTCCGGAGCGCCGAGACGGTCCTCGGCGTGACCAACGCCCAGCGCTGCTACGAGTACGCCCTCGCCGGCACCTCGAGCCGCATGGCCATCGACGTGTGCACGGACGCCATCGCCGACGAGACCCTCGACCAGGACGACCTCGCCGCCACCTACTGCAACCGGGGCCTGCTGCACACGCGGAGCAAGCGCCACGACCGCGCCCTGGCGGACTTCGACCGCGCCCTGCTCCTCGACCCGGCCCTGGTCCACGCGCTCATCAACCGCGGCAACCTGCACCTGCGCACGGAGAACTTCGAGCGCGCCCTCGAGGACTACGACAGCGCGATCTTCTACAGCCAGGGGCGCAGCGCGCTGGCCTTCTACAACCGCTCGCTGCTCCACGAGCGCGCCGGCCGCATGACCGAGGCCCGCGAGGACCTGCTCCGGGCGATCCAGCTGCAGCCCGAGTCCCGGGAGTATCGCGAGGCCCTGGCCACCCTCGAGTGACCGGGCCGTCGCGCCGGGCGGAGGCCGTCAGTCCTCCACGCGGGCGAGATCCCCGGGGAAGTGCCGCCCCGCCTGCCAGTAGTGGAACGCCGCCCACAGGTTCGCCAGCGAGCAGATCAGCAGCGCCCAGCGCAGGGAGTCCGTGCCGAACTCCGGCGCGAGGAGATCGGAGAGGAAGCCGACCGCCGACGGACCGAGCGCCAGGCCGATGATGTTGATGACGAAGAGCAGGATCGCGGCGGCCACGGAGCGCATGCGCAGGCCGACGAGGGTCTGGGTCTGGGCGAAGGTCGTGGCCTGGTAGAAGTTGCCGAGGAGCACGGGCACCACGAGGAACAGGAGCGCCAGCGTCGCGTCGTCGGTCAGGTACACGCCGAGGCCGATGGGGACGACCACCAGCAGCGCCGCCGCCACGACCCACAGGTACCAGCGCGCGTCGCGCTCGCCGAAGTGATCGGCGAGCCGTCCGCCGAGGGCGATGCCGATGCCCCCCGGGATCCCGAAGATGAGCCCGAGCCAGGTACCGAGCTCGCCCGAGCCCATGCCGTGCGTGCGCACGAAGAACGCCGCCGCCCAGGTGATGAGCCCGTAGCCCACGAACGCCGTCACGCCGCCGCCGATGGCCATGTGGACGAAGGACTTCCGCCCCAGCAGGTAGCGCGCCACCTCGCCGATGGAGGGCTGCTCCCCGACCTCGCTCGTGCGCTGCTCCGAGTAGCCGCGCGGCGGTTCCCGCACCGTGAGTCGCACGAGGAGCGCGAGCAGGAGCCCCGGGACGCCCACGACCACGAAGGCCCAGCGCCAGCCGAAGAACTCCTCCATCCAGCCGCCCACGAAGAAGCCGAAGAGGATCCCCACGGGGATGCCCAGCGAGTAGATCCCCAGGGCCGTGGCCCGGCGGTTCGGCGGGTAGTAGTCGGCGAGGATCGAGTGCGAAGGCGGGCTGCAGCCCGCCTCCCCCACGCCGACGCCGATGCGGAAGAGCATGAGCTGCCAGAAGCTCTGGGCCGCCCCCTGGAGGGCCGTGAAACCGCTCCAGATCGCGAGGGCGAGGGCCACGAGATTGCGCCGGTTCGCCCGGTCCGCGTAGCGCGCGATGGGGATGCCCATGACCGTGTAGAAGAGCGCGAAGGCGAGGCCCGTGAGCAGCCCCATCCAGGTGTCGCTGACCCCGAGGTCGCGCTTGATGGGCTCCACCAGGATCCCGAGGATCTGCCGGTCGATGAAGTTGAAGGTGTAGGTGACCACGAG
>JAZBPF010000054.1:0-15349 GCA_036351515.1 Pseudomonadales bacterium
AGCGGAGGGCCGCCGCCGGCGGCGAGGCGCCGGCGGAATTCCGCCAGGCGCGTGGCGTCGGGATCCGGCGGCGTCCAGACCACCTCTCCCGGTCGGGTCGATCGCATGGGGCGGGATGTCCTCTCCCGGTGCGGGGCGCCTACCAGCGTTCCCCTCTACCAGCCTTCTTGCGCCGTCCGCAGATCGAGTTCGAAGGTCCAGGCGGACGGTTCCTGACCATGAAGGAAGCGGTAGGCGTTGGCCAGCCCGTCGAGATCGATCAGGCCGTCCGGCCCGACCCGCTGCGCGAACTCCGGCGCGCCCTGCTCGATCTTGTCCCCGGCGATGCCGCCGTCCACGACCACGTGCGCCACGTGGATGCCGTCGGGACCGTGCTCGCGCGCGAGGCTCTGGGCCAGCTGCCGGAGCGCGCCCTTGGCGGCGGCGAAGGCGCCGAAGCCGGCGCGGCCCCGGAGCGAGGCGCTGGCGCCGGTGAAGAGCAGCGAGCGCCGGGCGGCCGGTTCCGTCTCTCCCTGCCAGCGACGCACCGCCTCCCGACCGAACAGGAAGCCGCCGAGACAGCCGATGCGCCAGGCGCGCTCGAAGTAGGCGGTCTCCATCTCCGCGATCGCGCCCGGCCGGTTGTTGCCGACGTTGTAGATCGCGGCGCCGAGGGGTCCGAGCTCTGCGGCGCGGTCGAAGAGGGCCCGCACGGCGTCCTCGTCCGTGGCGTCGCACACGACGGCCTCGGCGCGGCCGCCGCCCTGCAGGATGTCTGCCGCGACCGCTTCGAGCCGCTCGCGCGTGCGACCGGCCGCGACCACCGTTGCGCCGGCGCGGGCGAAGGCGCGGCAGAGGGCGGCGCCGAGACCCCGCGAGGGACCGACGCCGAGCACGACGCAGACGCCTTCCCGGTCTTCCGTCGGGGTCACGAGCGCTTCCTCCTAGACGATGCGATGGAGCAGGGCCTCGCCGCTCGCGAGGCGCCGGCAGTTCTCCGCGGCCAGGGCCACGGAGCGGGCGAGGGTCTCCTGCGTGAGCCAGGCGACGTGGGGCGTGAGCACCACGTCGTCGCGGCTCAGGAGCGGGTCGTCCGGTGCCAGGGGCTCGTCCGCGAAGACGTCGAGGCCCGCCCCGGCGAGGGGGCCCGCCTCGAGCGCGTCGACGAGCGCCGCCGGGTCGACGAGGCCACCCCGGGCCGTGTTCAGCAGCACCGCGCCGGGCTTCATGCGGGCGAGCCGCCTGCGGTCCAGGAGCCCGCGGGTCTCCTCCGTGAGCGGCAGATGCAGGGAGACCACGTCCGACTCCGCGAGGAGCTCGTCGAGGCTCCGCCAGCGGCCGATCGCGTCGGCCTTCGGGCTGCGTGCCGTGTAGCACACCTCCGCACCGAGGGCGCGGAGCACGGGCGCGAGGACGCGGGCGACGCCCCCGTAGCCCACCAGGCCGACGGTCCGTCCGGCGATCTCCCCGAGCCGGTCCTCCAGGGCCGGGTCCCGGTCCCAGCCGCGTCCCGCGCGTAGGAGCGCGTCGAAGGTGCGCAGGCGCCGGAGCACGGCGAGGAGCAGGCCCAGCGTGTGCTCGGCGACGGCCTGGCTGTTCGACCCCGGCAGGTTGCAGACGGCCACCCCCCGGGCCCGGGCGGCGTCGAGGTCGATGGTGTTCACGCCGACGCCGATCTTCTGGATCAGACGCAGTCCCGGGGCCGCCGCGAGGGTGGCGGCGTCCACCGGGCGCAGGCAGTGCCAGAGCACCTCGGCGTCAGGAAGCAGCGCGGCGAAGCGCGCCTCGTCCGCCTCCGGGCAGACGTCCACCACGAGCCCGTCGTCGGCGAGGGCGGCGAGGCGGCGGCGCAGGGCCGGTCCGGCGTCGTAGTGGTACAGGACCCGCATCAGGTGCCGGCGGGCAGGAGCCAGCGGAACGGGTGGATCTCCATGCGCTCGAAGAGCCCCGCGCGCACGTAGGGGTCCTCGTCGTGGATACGGCGCACGGTCTCGAGGTCCGGCGCCTCGCGCACGAAGAGGCTGCCGATCATGGTCTCGCCGTCGTCGGCGAGCATGGGGCCCGCCATGCGGATCTCCGGCTGGTCCTTCGCCCAGGCGAGGTGTGCAGGGCGGTTCGCCTGGCGGATCGCGGCTCCGTCGGTCCGGTCGCGGCAGTAGATCACGTAGAGCATCGGCTTCCTTCTCCTTCTCCGAAGGCGGCGGCCAGCGGCGGGTCGCCGAGCGCCTCGGCGATGCGCAGCCCCCGGTTCCACTTGGCCGTGCGCTCGCCGCGGGCGAGGGCGCCGACCTTGAGCATCGGTGCGCCCCAGCCCACGGCCAGGTCGACGATCTCCGCGTCCTCGGTCTCTCCGGAGCGGGCGGAGACGATCGGCAGTACGCCGCAGGCGCGCGCCGCGTCCAGCGCCTCCCGGGCCCGGCGCACGGTGCCGGCCTGGTTCGGCTTGATCAGCGCCGCGTCGCAGGCGCCCCGGGCGGCGCGAATCCGCGTCGCGTCCGTGGCGACGAGGTCGTCGCCGACGATGCCGCAGGGGCGCAGGCGCGTGCGCAGGGCGGCCGTCTCCGCGAGCGCGTCCTCGGGCACCGGGTCCTCCAGGAGTCGGATCGGCCAGCGGCGCACGAGACCCTCGAGCCACTCGGCCCAGGCGTCCGCGTCGAGGCTCCGGTCCTCCAGCGCGAGCCGCGCGCGGTCGCCGTCGAAGAGCTGCGAGGCGGCCACGTCCACGGAGATCGCGAGGTCCTCCCCGGGAACGAAGCCGGCCTGCTCCACCGCCCGCGTCAGGGCGGCGAGGCCGTCCTCGTTGCGCGCGAAGTGCGGCCAGAAGCCGCCCTCGTCGGCGTAGCCGCCGAAGGTTCCGTCGTGCTCGAGCACCGCGCGCAGGGCGCGCTGGACGCGCGCGATCCGGTCCAGGCCCTCGGACCAGACGATCTCGCCGAGGGGCACGAGCATCAGGTCCTGCAGATCGAGGCGCCCGGCCGCGTGGGCGCCGCCGCCGATCAGCTGGATCTCCGGCCGCGGCAGGGTGGTCGGGGCGGCGTCGGCGAGCCGGCGCCAGAGGGGGACGCCGGCGGCGGCCGCCGCGGCCTTCCAGAGCGCGAAGGAACTCGCGACGAGCACGTTGCCGCCGAGGTCCGCGAAGCCCGGCGTCGGATCGAGGGCCTCGAGGGCGAGGTCCAGGGCGTCGGGATCGTCCACGGAGCGACCGACCAGCGTCGGGGCCACGCGCTCGGCCACGTGGCGGACCGCGATGGTCACGTCCCGGCCGCCGAAGGCGCTGCCCCCGTCCCGGCGTTCCACGGCCTCGTGGCGCCCCGTGGAGGCGCCGGCGGGGGCGATGCCACGGGTCCGCAGGCTACCGGTGAGCTCCAGTTCCACCTCCACCGTGGGATCGCCACGGCTGTCCCACACCCGGCGTCCGCGGACCGCGACGATCGTGCTCACGGGTCGAGGGGCCCGAGGGCCCGCTCCCAGCGTTCGAGAAGCTGCGCCGTGCCCCCGGGCGCCGGCCTGCGCAGCTGCGTGCGGGCGAAGCTGCGCACGCGGGCGGCGGTGGGCACGTCCAGGTAGTCCACGGGGGAGGTGCCGTCCACGCGGGCCAGGAGCAGCACCGGGACGAGCGCCGCGATGCGCTCGTCGGCGTCGTCCCCGGCGGCGGGGCCGGCCTCCGACCGCCAGGCAGCGAGCAGAGCCGCCGCGGCGGCGCAGCAGGCACCGAGGCGCTCCGGTCGCGCCGCCCCCTTGAGCAGCAGGTGGTGCACGGGGAAGGCCGCGTCGAAGGCGGGCAGGCCCCAGCAGGCGCACTCGGCGTCGAGGAGCAGGATGCGTCCACCCGGACCCACGAGCACGTTCTTCGGACTCACGTCGCCGTGGACCAGGGCGCGCGGCCCGCTCCGCAGCAGCGCCGCCCGCGCGTCCAGCACCGGAGCGAGATCCTCGTGCACCGGCGCGAGGGCGCGGAAGAAGGGCTCCACGCGCAGCCCGTCGAAGAGCCGGTCCGGGAACCGTTCGGCGAGCTCCGGCCGCAGCGCCGTCGCCGCGTGCACGCGCCCCACGGCGCCGCCGAGGGCGCGGGCCACGGCCGCGTCGACGTTTCCGGCGAGCAGCTGCGTCTTCCAGGGGACCCAGGCGGGAGGCGGGTGGTCCGCCATGACGAACAGCTCGTGCGTGGCGTCGTAGCCGAGCACCCTCGGCACGAGCTCCGGTTCCACGGCGCGGGCGGCCGCGAGCCAGCGCACCTCGTTGCCGGCGCGGGCGCGCGGGGCGCGCCAGGGCCGCTCCGTGCGCAGCCGTTCCCGGGGCCGCTTCACGCACCAGCTCGCCTCGCCGCTGCGCACCCGCCAGAGCTCTGCGCTCACGCCGCCCGCGACGGGCTCGAAGACGAGGGCGTCCACGGAGACCGCCACCCCCGCGTCCGCGAGCAGGGCGGCGACCGCGCGGCGCGTGACGAGGTCCGGCGCGGCGGCGCTCACGAGTGCGTCAGGCACCTCGACCGTGGACCCGACGCAGGGCGTCGACGGCGGTGTCGATCCCGGCCCGGCCGGCGGGAATCATCCGCACCTGGGAGAAGAAGCCGTGGATCAGGCCGTCGAAGCAGCGGTACTCCACCGGGACGCCGGCGGCGCGCAGGCGTTCCGCGTAGGCGAGCCCCTCGTCCCGGAGCGGGTCGTACTCGGCCGTGAGCACCACGGCCGGCGGCAGCCCCGAGAGATCCTCGGCCCGCAGGGGGCTGGCGCGCGGGTCGCTGCGCTGTTCCGCAGGGCAGTAGTGGTCCCAGAACCAGCGCATGGAATCGAACGTGAGCAGATAGCCCTCGCCGTTCTCCCGGTAGGACGGCGTGTCCATGGCCGCGTCCGTGACCGGATAGACGAGGAGCTGCAGAGCGATCTCCGGACCGCCCCGGTCCCGGGCAAGGAGCGCGACCACGGCCGCGAGATTGCCGCCGGCGCTGTCGCCGCCGATGGTCACGGGCCCCGGTCGCCCCCCGAGCGCCTCCGCATGCGCGGCGGCCCAGGCCGTCGCCGCGTAGCAGTCCTCCGGTGCAGCCGGAAAGGGATGCTCCGGCGCCAGCCGGTAGTGGACGGCCACGACGATGCAGCCGGCGCCCCGGCACAGCTCCCGACAGTCCGCGTCGTGCGTGTCGAGATCGCCGATGACCCAGCCGCCCCCGTGGAAGAACAGGTGGACCGGGAAGGGACCGTCCCCCGCAGGGCGGTAGATCCGTACCGGAAGCTCGCCACCCGGCCCCGGGATCGTCCGGTCCTCGACGGAGCCGACCTCGAGTTCCGGCGCCGGCGGCTGCATCTGTGCATACATCTCCCGCGCGGCCGCCGGCGCCAGCTGGCTCATGGGCGGCGCGTCGGCTTCCGCGAGCTGGGCCAGCACGGCTGCGGTGGTCGGATCGAGCGGCATGGGTCCCTCCCCGGAACGTGGCATGGCGAGGAGAGCATACCGCTCCCGATGCACGATCGAGTCTCCAGCGGCCGTATCCGTGACGCTAGTCCGGGTGATCGTCCGACTCCGGCACGGGCTCGACGTCCAGCCACCTCCGCGCCGCCTCCGCCTCGCGGAAGACCCTGGCCTCGACCGGGAGGTCCCGACCCGCGGCGACGTACAGGCGGGCAAGGCCGAACACGAGGTCTCCCGGCGCCACGATTGCCAGGCGCCCGCCCTCGAGGCGATCCCGGAAGTCCGGACCGCGGGAAGCCAGCGCGCGCAGATTCCGGAAGACCCCGTCGGAGCCGGTGACGGCGGAGAGGTCGACGAGCTGGTCGGTGCCCGGTGCGAACGCCGGGTCCTCGACCATCGCGATCGCCGTGCGGGTCATCTCCCGTACGTCCACGCGGCCCCGGGCCGTCAGACGCGCGAGACGCTGGGTGGGATCGATCTCGTAGCTGCAGGTCACGGAACGACGGCTCCACGTCTCGAAGCGCCCGAACCCTACACCATCGATGCGCCCGCCGCCGGCATCGGCGGGCGTGCGTCGCGGATTCGCTCCACGCGTCGCTCCCGGGCAGGCTTCCGTTGCGGTACACGAACAGTGCGCCTAAGCTGACGGCGTCTGTTTTCCCGCGACGGTTCCTCGTGACCCGATCCTCCCGATCCAGACCGCGCGTCACGCTTCTCGCATTGCTCTTCGCCGTGCTCGCGCAGCCCGCGCTCGCGTGGCTGGCGGAGGCGGACGACGGAAGTGCGCACGAGCGTGCGGTGCCTTCGGAGCGCCTCGCCGGCGAGGTGGCCGGTGGAGAGCGCGGCGAAGGGCTGGACGGCGAGGGTCGCGACGATCCGTCGTTCGCCCCGTCGCCCGGGCGCATCGCGGTCGAGCTGCGGGCTCGCCCGGAGCGGACCTCCATCGTCGTGCGTCGTCGCGCGATCCTTTCCTCCCGATCCTGGGAGACCTTCGCCGCGCGCGCGCCTCCCTCGGCCTCCTGATCGGCGGGCCGAACCCCGCTTCACGCGCTTCCTGAGCCTTGCGCACGGCCACGCGGGATGCTCCTGCGTCCGGCTGACGCCGCCGCAGCGCTCGACTCCGGGCCTCGCATCCACGGCTTCGTGCGGGCGTGAGGGCCTCGTGGTGGACGCGGACCTCGTCGCAGGACCGCATCCTGGTGCGTTCCCGCGGTTGCGCTCGCCGATCTTCCCGAAGCTCCGTCCGTTCATCCCGGAACCGGCTCCGGCGCTCGCTGCGTCGTCCCGGAACCGCATGCCATGGGAAGAGAGATGTCGATGGTCACGAGACCGAAGAAGTTGCTGGGCATCGCCGGACTACTGGTGATCGCCGCGCTCGGGGGCTGCCACGGAGAGGCGCACGAAACACACGCGGAACACGGCGGACACGCCCACAGGCTCGAGGCCACGCGACCGCTGCGCCAGGACGTGAACGTCCTGCGGGACTATGTCGGCCAGATCCGCTCCAGTCGCCACATCGAACTCCGCGCGCTGGAGCGCGGGTATCTCGAGGAAGTCGCGGTCCACGAGGGCCAGTGGGTGGAGGCCGGACAGCCGATGTTCCGGATCCTGCCCCGGGTCTACGAGGCGGAGCTGCGCCGAGCCGAGGCAGAGGCCGAGGCTGCCCGTCTCGAGTACGAGAACACGAGACGCCTCGCCGAGGGGGCCGTGGTCTCGGAAACGGAGCTGGCACTCTCCGCCGCGAGGTACGAGCAGGCGCGCGCGGAAGTGAGCCTTGCCGAGGCGCACCTGAACTTCACACGGATCGACGCACCGTTCGCCGGAATCATGGACCGTCTCCTCGTCCGCGAGGGAAGCCTGCTGGACGAGGGTGAACTCCTCACCACGCTTTCCGACAACAGTTCGGTCTGGGTGTACTTCAACGTTCCCGAGGCCGAGTACCTGGACTACGCGGCCAGCGCCGCCGGGGTCGTGGGCCGCGCCGTCCGCCTGCGCATGGCGAACGGCGCGGACTTTCCGGAGGAGGGCCGCATCGCCGCCGTCGAGGCGGACTTCGACAACACCACCGGCACCATCGCCTTCCGGGCCGACTTCCCCAATCCGGCCGGCCTGCTCCGCCACGGACAGACCGGGAACGTCCTCGTCCCGAGTCCGCTGCCTTCCGCCCTGCTCGTGCCCCAGAAGGCGACCTTCGAGGTGCTCGACCACGTCTACGTGTTCGTGATCGACGAGGGGGGACGCGTCGTGCAGCGGCGCATCCACGTGGCGGAGGAGTTCGAGGATCTCTTCGTCGTGGACGACGGCCTCGACGAGCAGGAAACCGTCCTGCTCGAGGGGCTGCGGCAGGTCCGCGCCGGTCAGGAGATCGAGTACGCGTTCCTGGAACCGGAGACGGTCTTCTCCGGGCTCAAGGTTCCGGCCGAGTAGGGGGCGTCGCCATGTTCACGAAGATCCTGCACCGTCCTGCGCTCGCCATCGTCATCTCGCTGATCCTCCTGTTCCTCGGAGGACTGTCCATCGTCACCCTGCCGGTCTCGCAGTTCCCCTCCGTCGCGCCTCCGCGAGTGCTCGTGAGCATCGCGTACCCCGGCGCCAGTGCGAAGGTGCTGGAGGATTCGGTCCTGATCCCTCTCGAGCGCTCCATCAACGGCGTTCAGGGCATGAAGTACATGATCTCGGACGCGACCAGCGCAGGCGAGGCGACGCTCCAGGTCATCTTCCATTCCGGCACGGATCCGAATCAGGCCGTGGTCAACGTCATGAATCGGGTCGATCAGGTGAAGACGCGATTGCCCCCTCTGGTGCAGCGCGAGGGCATCATCGTCCAGCCCGTCCAGCCGCAGATGCTCATGTACGTGAACCTGTACAGCACCGCGGACGACGCGGACATGAAGCATCTCTTCAACTTCGCGTGGGTCAACCTGCTGCCGGAGATCAACCGTATCCGCGGCGTCGCGAGCGCACAGATCCTGGGCAGCCGTCAGTACGCCATGCGTGTCTGGCTGAACCCGGACCGGATGCGCGCCTACGGGATCTCCACGGAGCAGGTCATGGAGGCGCTGGAGGAGCAGAGCATCATCGGCTCCCCCGGTCGCCTCGGGCTCGCGACCGGGCAGACCTCCCAGTCCCTCGAGTACGTCCTCACCTGGCAGGGCCGCTACAGCACCGCCGAGGAGTATGCGGACATCATTCTCCGCGCGACGGACGAAGGCGAAATGCTGCACCTGAAGGACGTCGCCCGGGTCGAACTCGGGAGCGAGTTCTACGACATCTACTCGAACATCGACGGACGGCCGTCCGCTGCGATCGTCCTGAAGCAGAGCGCCGGCAGCAACGCCCAGGAAGTCATCGAGGAGGTGAAGGCGCGTCTCGAGGAGATCCGCGAGGAATCGTTTCCTCCGGGCATGGACTACGAGATCAGCTACGACGTCTCCGGCTTCCTCGATGCCTCCATCGAGAAGGTCCTGCACACGCTCCTCGAGGCCTTCGTCCTCGTCGCGCTCGTGGTCTATCTGTTCCTCGGCGACTGGCGATCGACGCTGATTCCGGCACTCGCCGTGCCGGTGTCCCTCGTGGGCACCTTCTTCTTCATGCAGCAGCTCGACGTGAACATCAATCTCATCACCCTGTTCGCGCTCGTGCTCGCCATCGGCATCGTTGTCGACAACGCGATCGTCGTGGTCGAGGCCGTCCACGCGAAGATGCACGACACGGGCCTCGGTCCCTATCCGGCCACCATGGCGGTCATGCACGAGATCAGCGGCGCCATCGTCGCGATCACGCTGGTGATGACTGCGGTCTTCGTTCCGGTGACCTTCCTTTCCGGTCCCGTCGGCGTGTTCTACCGACAGTTCTCGATCACCATGGCAGTCGCCATCGTCCTTTCGGGCGTCGTGGCCCTGACGCTCACGCCCGTGCTGTGCGCCATGCTGCTGAAACCGTTGGCCGCGCAGGAGCGACGCGGCCCGCTCGGGCGGGCCCTGGCCGCGTTCGACCGCGGCTTCGAACGCGTGACCGGCGGGTACGAGGGGCTGCTGCGACGCATCGTGCCGCTGCGGCTCCTCACCTTCGGTGTGCTCGTCCTGTGCGGAGTCGGAATCTACGTCCTCGATCGGAGCCTGCCATCCGGCTTCATCCCGAACGAGGACCAGGGGATGGTCTACGCCATCCTGCAGACGCCGCCGGGCTCGACGCTCGAGCGAACCTATGCCAAGTCCAGAGAGCTCCAGGAGATCGCCGAGGGTGTGACAGGGATCCGGTCCGTCTCGGCGCTCGCGGGGTACGAGGTCCTCACCGAGGGCCGCGGCTCGAACGCCGGAACGTGCCTGATCAACCTGGAGAACTGGCGGGACCGCACGCAGACCGTCGAGGAGATCATCGCCGAGCTCGAGGAGAAGGCGCGGGAGATCTCCGGAGTCACCATCGAGTTCTTCGGTCCACCGGCGGTGCCGGGCTACGGCGCTGCGGGCGGTTTCGCACTGCGACTCCTCGACAAGACCAACAGTGGCGACTATGCCCGGCTGGGCGAGATCAACGAACGGTTCATGGCCGCGCTCCGGGAACGTCCCGAGCTCCGGGGCCTGTTCACCTTCTTCACGGCGGACTATCCGCAGTACGAACTGCTCGTGGACAACCAGGTGGCCATGCAGAAGGGCGTCTCCATCAAGGACGCCATGGACAACCTGTCGATCCTCGTGGGCAGCACCTACGAGCAGGGCTTCGTCCGCTTCGGCAGCTTCTACAAGGTCTACGTGCAGGCGGAGCCCGAGTTCCGGCGCCTGCCCTCGGATCTCGATCGACTCTTCGTCGCGAACGAGGAGGGGGAGATGGTTCCCTACTCCTCGTTCATGAAGCTCCGGAAGACCCAGGGGCTCAACGAGATCACCCGCTACAACGCCTATCCCTCGGCAGCGATCCAGGGCGCCCCGGCCCGGGGCTACAGCAGCGGGGAGGCCATCGCCGCGATCCGCGAGGTTGCCGAGGAAGTGCTTCCTCGTGGCTACGACATCGCCTGGGCCGGTCTCGCCTTCGACGAGGCGCAGCGCGGGAACGAGGCGCTGTACATCTTCGTCGTCGTCCTCGTGTTCGTGTACCTCGTGCTCGTCGGCCAGTACGAGAGTTTCCTGCTGCCGCTGGCGGTGATCATCTCCCTGCCCGTGGGCGTGCTCGGCTCCTTCGTGCTCCTGCGGCTCATGGGGCTCGAGAACAACGTCTACGCGCAGGTGGGGCTGATCATGCTCGTGGGCCTGCTCGGGAAGAACGCGATCCTCATCGTCGAGTTCGCCGTGCAGAAGCACGGGGAGGGCCGGTCCGTGCTCGACGCTGCGATCGAGGGGGCGAAGGTCCGGTTCCGACCGATCCTGATGACCTCCTTCGCCTTCGTCGCGGGGCTGATCCCCCTCGTGCTGGCCTCCGGCGCAGGGGCCATCGGCAATCGCACCATCGGGGCGTCGTCCGCGGGGGGGATGCTCCTCGGCACGATCCTCGGCGTGCTGATCGTGCCGGGGCTCTACTACGTCTTCGGCCGGCTTTCCGAGGGCCGGGCCCTCATCCGCGACGAGCACGACTCGCCCCTCAGCGAAGTGATCGAGTACGGGGACGTCTGACCATGAGCCGACGCAGCAACCTCATCACCGCCCTCGGTGCCGCCTCGGCGGCGCTGGTCCTGCAGGCCTGCAGTGCTCTCCCCCCCGTCGACGCGCCGACTCTGCCGTCGGACGCTTCCGCCGAGGCCCCGGTGCCGGAGCAGTATCCCGGGGCCGGGGACGGCGAGAGCTCCGCGGCGATCCGCTGGGAGCAGTTCTTCGACGACGAGCACCTGATCGCGCTCATCGACCGAGCCCTCGAACACAACCAGGAGCTGAACGTGCTCCTGCAGGAGATCGAGATCGCCCGCAACGAGGTGGGCGCCCGGCGCGGGGAGTATCTGCCCTCGCTGGACGTCCGTGCGGGTGCAGGCATCGACAAGGTCGGCCGCTACACCCGCGAGGGGGCCGTCGAGGAGAGCCTGCCCCTCGACGAGGAACGCGAGAAGGACTTCCCGGAGCCGCTGCCGGACTTCCTGATCTCGGCGGACGTGTCCTGGGAGATCGACGTCTGGAAGCGCCTGCGCAACGCGAAGAAGGCGGCGATGCTGCGCTACCTCGCCACGCGCGAGGGCCGGAACTTCATGGTCACGCATCTCGTCGCCGAGCTGGCGAGCGCCTACTACGAGCTCATGGCCCTGGACAACCGGCTCTCGATCCTCGATCAGATGATCGACGTCCAGCGCAGTGCCCTGCGGGCCGTGAAGCTGCAGAAGGCGTCGGCCCGCGCCACGGAGCTCGCCGTGCGTCGCTTCGAGGCGGAGGTGCTCGGGAACGAGAGCCAGCGCTACGAGATCCGCCAGCAGATCGTCGAGACCGAGAACCGCATCAACTTCCTCGCCGGTCGTTATCCGCAGCGCGTGGAACGCGCTTCGGACGGCTTCGACGCCCGGGCGCTGCACGCCGTACAGGCGGGCTCCCCCCTCGCGCTCCTCCAGCTTCGGCCCGACGTGCGGCAGGCGGAGCTCGAGCTCGCCGCGGCGGAGCTGGACGTGCGCGCGGCTCGCGCGCGCTTCTATCCCGCCCTCGAGCTGTCCGCCGGGGTCGGGCTTCACAGCGCGGAGGGCAACTCCCTGTTCACCACGCCGGAATCGCTCGTCTACGGCCTCGCCGGTGACCTGGTGATGCCCCTGCTCAACCGGGCGGCGATCCGCGCCGAGTACCGCAACGCCACGGCAGAGCAGCTCCAGGCGCTCTGGCGCTACCGGCAGACGGTGCTGAATGCCTTCGTGGAGGTGGCGAACCAGCTCGCACGGATCGACAACCTGGCGCAGAGCTACGACCGCAAGCGCAGCCAGGTCGAGGCGCTGACCGAGTCCATCGCGATCGCCGACCGGCTCTTCACCTCCGCGCGGGCGGAGTACACGGAAGTGCTCTTCACGCAGCGCGACGCCCTCGAGTCCCGCATGGAGCTCGTCGAGTTGCGCCAGCAGCAGCTCTCGGCCCAGGTCCGCCTGTATCAGGCGCTCGGCGGAGGCTACGAGCGGGGCGAGTACGACGCGGAGGGATGACCGAGTCCGCGCGTGGGTTCGGCGAGCAGCCGGCACCCCTGCGCGAGCCGGCCGTCCCCGGTCGGGACCGGTGTCCGGGCCTGATAGACTGCTCCTCCGCGGCGAAACCGACCCGGAGGAGGATCCCGTGCCCCGTCGCGTCGGCCTCTTCGTCACCTGCCTCGTCGACCTCTTCCGGCCGAGCGTCGGCTTCGCGGCCGTGCGCCTGCTCGAGGAGGCCGGCTGCGAGGTGGTGGTCCCCGCCACGCAGACCTGCTGCGGTCAGCCCGCCTGGAACGCCGGCGACCGGCGCACGGCCCGGGATCTCGCCCTCGCCGTGCTCGACGCCTTCGCGGACGTCGAGTACGTGGTGGCGCCCTCGGGCTCGTGCACGGGCATGCTGCGCCAGTTCCCGGAGGTGCTCGGTGCGGGGCATCCGCGCCGGGGCGAGGCCGAGGCGCTCGCGGCCCGCGCCTTCGAGCTCACCACCTTCCTCGTCGACGTGTGCGCCTGGACGCCGCTGCCGGGGCCGGGGGGCGAGGCACCCGCGGACGACGCCCCAGTGGTGACCTACCACGACGCCTGCGCGGGCCTGCGCGAGTGCGGCGTGAAGGCGCAGCCGCGCGCGCTGCTCCGGGCCGCGGGGGTCGCCGTCGAGGAGATGGACCGCGCCGAGGTCTGCTGTGGCTTCGGCGGCACCTTCTGCGTGAAGTACCCGGAGATCTCCGCCGCCATGGCCGACGACAAGCTCGCCTCGGTGGCGCGCACGGACGCCCCGCTCCTCGTCGCCGGGGACCTCGGCTGCCTGCTCCACCTCGCCGGTCGGCTCTCCCGGGAGGGCAGCCCGGTGCGCGCCCGCCACGTGGCGGAACTCCTCGCCGGGACGCCCGTGGCCCCGGCGCTCGGGGAGCCGCGCCCGTGAACCGGCCGGCCCCGGGACTCGAGGTCACCAGCCCGCGCTTCGTGGAGGTGGCCCACGACGCCATGGGCGATGCGCAGCTGCAGCGCGCCCTCGGGCGCCTGAAGTCGGGCCTCTCCGCCCTGCGCGGAGCCGCCGTGGCGGGACTGCCGGAGTTCGAGACGCTGCGCGACGAGGGCGCGGCGATCCGTGCGCACACGCTCGCGCACCTCGACCACTACCTCCTCGCCTTCGAGGCGCGCGTGGTCGAGGCCGGCGGGGTCGTGCACTGGGCGGCGGACGCCGCCGAGGCGCGGGAGATCGTTCTCGGCATCTGCCGCGCCGTCGGGGCGCGCCGCGTGACCAAGGGCAAGTCCATGGTCACGGAGGAGATCGAGCTCAACGGACACCTCGCGGCCCACGGCATCGAGTGCCTGGAGACGGATCTCGGCGAGTACATCGTGCAGCTGCGCCGGGAGCGGCCGAGCCACATCGTGGCGCCGGCGATCCATGTCCTGAAGGAGCAGGTGGCCGACACCTTCGCGGAGCATCACCGGGACGAGCCCGGCGTGGGCGCCTTCGACCGGAGCGAGGCGGCCGGCCTCATGGCCGAGGCGCGGGCCGTGATCCGCCGCCGCTTCCTCGAGGCGGACGTGGGCATCACCGGCGCCAACTTCGCGATCGCAGAGACCGGCAGCACGGTGATCGTCACCAACGAGGGCAACGGCGACCTCACCCAGTCCCTGCCGCGTGTGCACGTCGCCGTCACCGGCATCGAGAAGGTCGTGCCGACCCTCGAGGACGCGAGCACGCTGATCCGCCTGCTCACGCGCTCGGCCACGGGGCAGGAGGCCTCGGTCTACACCACCTTCTCCACGGGGCCGCGGCGCGCCGAGGATCCGGACGGGCCCGAGCAGTTCCACGTGGTGCTCGTGGACAACGGCCGCAGCGAGATGCTCGGCTCCGAGTTCGAGGACATGCTCCGCTGCATCCGCTGCGGGGCCTGCATGAACCACTGCCCGGTCTACGGCCAGGTGGGCGGTCACGCCTACGGCTCCGTCTACCCCGGCCCCATGGGCGCCGTGCTGACGCCGTCCCTCGCGGGCATCGACGTGGCCGGGCACCTGCCGAACGCCTCCACCTTCTGCGGCGCCTGCGAGGCCGTGTGCCCGGTGCGGATCCCCCTGCCGAAGCTCATGCGCCACTGGCGGGCCCGGGAGTTCGAGGCCGGCCTCGCGCCCGCGGCGATGCGCAGCGGCCTGTCGCTCTGGGGCTTCGCGGCCCGGCGCCCGCGCCTCTACCGGCGCCTCGCGGGCCTCGGCGCCCGGCTCCTCGCCCGCCTCGGGGGGCGCAGCGGGCGCCTGCGGCGCCTGCCCCTCGGCGGCGGCTGGACCGCCTGGCGCGACCTGCCGGCCCCCGAAGGCGAGACCTTCCTCGCTGCCTGGGAACGGCAGGTGAAGTAGACTGTGCGGCCGCAGCAATCCCCCGACCGGAGACCGAACATGTCCGATCCGCTGGACGACGCCGTCAACGCCGCCCAGAAGTCCGCGCTGGTCGAAGCGACGCTCATGAAGAACCGGGTGATCACGCTCTTCGGCGAGATCGACAAGGATTCCGCGCGCCGCACGAACGAGCGCCTCCTCGCCCTGTCCTTCGAGAGCGAGGACCCGATCACGCTGTTCATCAGCTCCCCGGGGGGGCACGTCGAGTCCGGCGACTCGATCTACGACATGATCCGCTTCGTGCGCGCGCCCGTGCGCGTGGTCGGCACGGGGTGGGTCGGCAGCGCCGGCGCCCTGATCTACCTGGCGGCGGAGAAGGAGCGCCGGCTCTCGCTCCCGAACACCCGCTACCTGATCCACCAGCCCGCCGGTGGCTTCGGCGGCGCGGCGGCGGACATCGAGATCCACGCCCGCGAGATCATCAAGATGCGCGAGCGCCTGAACCGGACCATCGCCGAGCGCACGGGGCAGCCCATCGAGCGCATCGAG
>JAZBPF010000055.1:0-2922 GCA_036351515.1 Pseudomonadales bacterium
CCAGGATCGCCCGCTTCGGGCTGTTCTCGGCGCTCCGGCCGGCGCTGGTCCCCGCCGTGAGGTCGAGCCGGGAGCGGGCGAGGAACCCGCCGATGGCCGGATCCGACGACCAGGCGCCGCGATTCGTCACGTTCACCAGCTGCGCGTAGGCGAAGGTCGAAGGGCTGTCGGTGAGGGGCCCCGGCGTGGCGAGGGCGTTGCGGGTGTCATCGTCGTCGTAGTGGGCCTCGAGGAAGGCCGCGAGGGCGGCACTGAAGGTCACGAGCGGCACCTGCAGGGGCTGCAGGACGATCGTGTCGCCGCGGAAGATCGGGCCGGACTCCTTGCGGGCCGAGAAAGGCACGGCGGTCGCAGTGCAGTCGATGAAGAGGCTGTCGAGCGGGACTTCGACCTCGACGTCGCCGAAGCAGAGCTTTCCGGGCTCGATGGCGGTCACCCGGCCCTGGCGCAGCACGTGCTTCATCTGTCGGAGCAGCTCGACCTCGCCGCGGGACGACACCGCGTAGTGGAACATCTCCGGCTCGACGTCCGGGTCGATGCGGAGGAAGAAGCCCTGCTCCCCGAGGATCCGCATCAGCTCCGCGCTGTCGGTGGCCCGCCCCGCGGCCTCGAAGATCGCGATCTGCATCTCCATGACGGCCTCGAAGAACGCTTCGCCCGGCTGGACGTTCTCCCGATTCCACAGCCAGCTCTCGCGCGGCCGGACCCAGCGGATGCGATCGGCATCCACGCCCGCCTGCAGCAGCCAAACAGCCGTGTCCATGGCGGTCTTGCCCGCGCCCAGGACGACGTAGTGGCCGGGCAGGGCGTCCGGGGTCTTCCAGAGGTGGAGCAGTTCGCCCGGAGGGACGACGTGAACGCCCGGCGCCTCGGAGAAGGTACGCGTGTGCGTGGTGGGCACCGACGTCTGGTAGAAGGTGGCGTCGACCACCCTGCGGCGGACGCGGACGTGCTGCGTCTCGCCCGACAGGATCGACACGAACTGCGCGACGCCCGCGTCGTCGCGGCCCCGGTACTCGCTCAGCCGGTGGTAGGCGACGCGCCCGCTGGGCAGCAGGCGCAGGTTCATCACCTTCTCGAAGTAGGCCAGCACCTCCGTGCCGCTCGCGAGCGCGTGGAGTCCCTGGTTCGGGCCCACGGTGTCGATGTGCTCGCTCGGGAAGGCCATGGAGTTCACGCCGTAGGTGGCGCTCGGCTGGTGCAGGGCGACGAAGCCGTAGGCGTCGTTCCAGTGCCCGCCCGGTCGGGCGTGGCGGTCGACGAAGGTGATGTGGCAGTCCGGATCCTCGTCGACGAGCGTGTCGGCGAAGGCCAGGCCCACGGCACCCGCGCCGATGACAAGGTAGTCGGTCTCGAGGTCCGTCATGGCGGCGTGCTCCGATCGGCAGGGAGGGAAGGCGAGGGCGGAGCGCGCGAGGCCGGAAGTCGGGGCTGCGGAGCCGATGGGTCGCCGGGAGGCATGGTACCCCATCGTCCGGAGGGACGAGGGTGGGGATGTCGGGTCGGTATCGGAGCGGTGGGGTGGCGGCCTGGAGTGTCGAGGACATGGAGGCTCGTCGGAACGATGTAGTCGCCCGGCCCGCCGGAGCGGCTGAAGCGGGCTCCCACAGGGGCGGTGTCGACGCCCCCTGTGGGAGCCGGCTTCAGCGGCGACCTCGCCAGCAAGGACCCGAGCCCCGACCGCCGCCCCTCAGCGCAACAGCTCCCCCAGGCTCGGCGGCCCCTCCTCGATCCATCGTTCGATCGTGAACGGAATCACCCCACCCAGCAGCAGCCCCCAGAACAGGACGAACACCACCGCGAACCCCGGGCGCCGCTGCGTGGGCCAGAACGACTGCGTGAGCGACGCCGCGATGATCATGAGCAGCGCGCCCATCGCCACGCAGTAGCCGATCGTAGGAGAGCTGCGCGCGCCGACGAAGGCGAGCACGGCGACGGCCAGCGTTGTCAGGACCCAGCTTCTCTTCGGCCGGATGAGCGTCGATCCGCGGAACATGGGGGATTCCCGGTCGTGCAGAGGCACCGGGAGCATAGGACGGATGCACCTGGGCGCCGCCCCGGAGGGCCGCTGCCGGAGCGCAAGCCGACACCCCCTGTGGGAGCCGACTTCAGTCGCGACTGCAGCGCTGGGCCGTGTCGTCGCCGCTGAAGCGGGCTCCCACAAGGAGCGCGTCGGCCACTTCACTGTGGGAGCAGACTTCAGTCGCGACCTCGGCGCCGGGCTGTGTCGTCGCCGCTGAAGCGGGCTCCCACAAGGAGCGCGTCGGCCGTTTCACGGTGGGAGCCGACTTGAGTCGCGACTGCAGCGCTTGGCCGTGTCGTCGCCGCTGAAGCGGGCTCCCACAAGGAGCGCGTCGGCCACTTCACTGTGGGAGCAGACTTCAGTCGCGACCTCGGCGCCGGGCTGTGTTGTCGCCGCTGAAGCGGGCTCCCACAGTGAGCGCGTCGGCCACTTCATTGTGGGAGCCGACTTCAGTCGCGACTGCAGCGCCGGGCCGTGTCGTCGCCCGGCCCGCCGGAGCCGCTGAAGCGGGCTCCCACAGTGAGCGCGTCGGACCCCCGTTCCGGAGGCTCGCCTCGGCGCGCAGGGGCTCGTCTTCCGCGTCAGACCGCCGACTCCAGGATCTCCCGTGCTGCGGCCTCGCCGGAACGTCGTGCCCCGGCGACCGTGATCGCCCAGGGGCTCGGTGCGCTGTCGCCGGCGAAGAAGAGACGTTCCTCGAGCGTTTCCGCGTAGCGGGCGCGGGCGTGCCGGGACCCGAGCACGACGGTGGTGTAGGGCCCGCGCGAGAACGGCTCGGCGGACCAGTCCGTGGCAGTGGCGCCCTGCACGCGGCGGCCCGCCTCCGCACCGAAGCACGCGACCAGGGACGCTCGCCCCGCCGCCGCGAGTGCGTCAGCCCCTTCCCGGGAGACCGCCTC
>JAZBPF010000056.1:0-4102 GCA_036351515.1 Pseudomonadales bacterium
CGGGTGCTCGCCGGGCTCCTCGC
The DNA here is from genome assembly GCA_036351515.1 of Pseudomonadales bacterium. Taxonomy (GTDB): domain Bacteria; phylum Pseudomonadota; class Gammaproteobacteria; order Pseudomonadales; family Azotimanducaceae; genus JAZBPF01. The sequence goes on from JAZBPF010000056.1 coordinate 24, forward strand.
GGCCGTCGGCGACGACTACGCCCACGTCTGGATCGACTGCCCGCCGACGCTCGGCCTGCTCATGATCAACGCCCTCGCGGTCTGCGAGCAGCTCGTGATCCCCGTGCAGACGGAGTTCCTCGCCCTGAAGGGGCTCGAGCGCATGCTCGCGAGCCTGGCCATGGTCGAGCGCTCCCGCGGCGCGCCGGTGCCGCACCGAATCGTGCCGACGCTCTTCGATCGCCGGACCCGGGCGTCCCTCGACGCCCTGGATGCGCTGCACTTCCACCACCGCAGCCACGTCACGGCCGAGCCGATCCCCGTGGACACGCGCTTCCGCGGCGCGAGCGAGGCGGGGGTGCCCCTCTCGCAGCTGGATCCCGCCTCCCGCGGCGTGCACGGCTACCGCTGCCTGCTCGCGGAGCTCCTGGGCGAGTCGCCGCCGGCGGCCCCGGCCCGGGCCGAGGAGGCGCTGACCGCATGAGCACCGGAGCCGAGACCGCGCTCGCCGCCTACGTGACCGAGCTGCTCGTCGAGACGGAGCCGGCCCACGCGCCGGATGCGCCCGCTCCGGCAGCGGAAGCGGCCCCCCCGGTGCGGGCGGAAGCTTCGCCCGCAGCGTCTGCACGGGCCCCAGACGTGCCGGCCGTGGGTCCGGACGACCTCGCCATCTGGCGTCTTCCCGTTCCCGGCGGCGTGGATCTCGCCCTCGACGCCGCTGCCGTGGACCGGGAGCTCGAGCCCTCGCCCGTGGACGGAAGCGCTGCCGCCGGCATCCGGATCGGCACCGTCGTCGTCGACGGGCGCGCCCTGCCGCTCGTCGACCCGGCGCGGCTCCTGCGACCGGACGCCCCGGAGCCGACGCCCGCACGGTGGCTGCTCTGCGCGGGTCTCGGGGTGGTGCTGCGGGTCGACGCAGCCGCGGAGCCGGCGGGCCTGGAACGCGCAGCGGTGGTGTGGCGCGGCGCCGGCGCCGCGCGGCCCTGGCTCGCGGGGACGGCCCCGACGGCGCGCTGCGCCCTCATCGATCCCGACGGCCTCGCCGCGAGCCTCCCCTGATGCGCGCGCGGCCGCGAACCGGCAAGGAGACGAACATGGACCAGACGATCGTCGACGGCGATCCCCTGGGGGAAGTCGCGCCCGCGCCCCGGCGCCAGTGGGTGGTCTTCGGCCTCGGGGAGGAGCGCTTCGCCCTGCCCGTGCTCAACGTGCGCGAGGTGCTCAGCGAGTTCGAGATCGAGCTCGCGCCGAACGCGCCGTCCTTCGTGCTCGGGCTCATCAACCTCCGGGGCGAGATCGTGACCGTCGTCGACGGCCACGCACGCCTGGACGCGCCGCGGCCGGCCGAGGCCGGGGAGCCGCGGGTGGTCGTGGTCGAGGCCGGGGACGACGTCATCGGCCTGCGCGTGGACACGGTGAGCGAAGTGATGAACCTCTACGACTCGGAGATCGGCCCGCCCCCCGCCGTGGGGGACGGCGAGCGCGCCCGCTACATCGACGGCGTGGTCGCCCGGAGCGACGGGCTCGTGTTCCTCCTCGACAGCCTCGCGCTCTGCCACGATCCGGCCGCCCAGGAGGACGCGCTCGCCTTCTGAGGCGCGGCCCGGCGGGCCAGCCGGGCCCCGAGCGCGGGGCACTTCAGGCGTAGTCGTCGACGTGCGGTGCGCCGTCGTCCGGTGCGGGGGGCGTGCGCCGACCCTGCGGAGCCCGCCGGCGCGGCGGGCGGTCCTCGCGCCGTTCCTCCCGCCGCGGCCAGCGCGGCGGCGGGATCGGCGCGGGCGGGCCGATGCGTTCCTCCGCGGCGTTCATCGGTTCGCCGCGATCCGGGTCTGCTCCGCGAGGCGGAGCACGTAGACCGCCTCTACCGCGGAGCCCCGGTCCGTGTAGCGCACGGACTCGCAGAGCCCGAGCACCATGCGCAGTCCGCGCCCGTAGAGCCGTCCCGCGTCGTCCTCGCCGGCGAGCGCCCGGGCGATCATCGACTCGTGGTCGAAGCCGCCGCCGCTGTCCCGGATCGTGAGCTCGAAGCGGTAGCCCCGTTCCACGGGCTTGGCGGCCAGCGTCAGGGAGATGGCGCCCCGGTCGATGCCGTCGAGCCGCCCGGCCCGCTCCGCGTAGTACTGGGCGAAGCCCTCGGGCGTGCACTTCAGGCTCGAGTCCAGGCGCAGGACACCGTGCTCCAGGGCGTTGCTGTAGAGCTCGCCGAGCACCGTGAACAGCTCCTGCAGCTCCTTGCGCAGGCCGAGCATGTCCTGCAGCTGCGAGATGAGCATGGGCACCGGGTCGTGGCGGAGGGAGGCGCCCGTGAAGTGCAGGGTCGTCGACCACTCGGCGCTCTCGCGGCCCTCCTCCGGCTCCGTGGTCGCGGTCGGCGCGGGCTCGCTGCGCCGGCTCGTGCGGCAGATGAGCTCCACGGCGGTGATGTCGTCGTGGGGCACGCTGGCGCCGCGATGGGCGTTCGCGCAGGCACGCAGGGAGTCGAGGAGCGTGTCCGCACCGATGGCCGCGGCGATCGCGAGCTCGACGCCGTCGTTGCCGAACTCCGCCTCGCTCCGGTCCTTCAGCTCCGTGAGCCCGTCGCTGAAGAACAGCAGGCGCTGGTTCGGGCCCACGGCCTGGATGTGCTCGCGCATGCGCCGGTCCGGCGATGCGTCGATGCCGAGCGGCAGGTTGCGGGACTCGAAGGTGGCGAGGATCTCCCCACCCTCCGTGTCCACGAGGAGCGCGTCCGGCATGCCCGCGTTCAGCACCTTGAGCACGCCCGTGTCCGGCTCGAAGGAGACGAGCGTGCAGGCCATGAACATGCCCGTGGGAAGCACCTCCGTGAGCTTGCGGTTCAGCTCCGCGGCGATGGCGTCGATGCCGAAGCCCTTGGCGGTCATGGCGTGGAAGACGTAGACGGCGGGCGGCGCCGCGACCGCGGCCATGAGGCCGTGGCCGGTGGAGTCCCCGAGCATCACGTGGAGGGTCTTCGACGGCGTCTCGCCGACGAGCACCAGGTCGCCGCTGAAGGTCTCGGCGGGCACGCTCCAGGTGTTCACGAGCTCGCTGTCCACGTTGTCCCGACCGATGATCCGGTCGTGGATGTCCCGGGCGAGCTCCTGCTGCGTCTGGATCTGCTGGTAGAGGGCGATCAGGTCCTCGTGCTGCTGCCGCGAGCGGTCGTAGAGCTCGCGCAGCTGGCGCTCCGTGGAGCGCTGACGCGTGATGTCGAGGCCCACGGCGATCACCGCGTCGACGGAGCCGTCCTCGTCGAACTGCGGGATCAGCGTCACGTCGACCACGTGCGCACCGTCCACGGCCTCGATCCGGTGCTCGTCGATGCGACCGACGCGCTCGCGCACCACCTGCAGCCAGGTGGCCTGCAACTCGCGCCCGAGTTCCTCGCCGAAGAGTTCGAGGTCGTTGCGGCCGACCACGTCGTCGACGCTGCGGCCGATGAGGTCCGCGAGAATCTGGTTGGCGAGCACGTAGCGCCCGCCGCGGTCGCGCACGGAGACGATGACGTGCGCCTGCTCGATGACCTTCGCGTACCAGCCGTAGCGGCGCTCGTGGTCCCGGCTGTCGGTGACGTCCCGCTGGATCGCGAGCCAGTGCGTGAGGGTGCCCGCCTCGTCCCGCAGCGGCGAGATGGTCCACTCCATCTCGAAGGGGGAACCGTCGCGGCGGTAGTTGACCGTGTGGTAGCTGCCGCCGCTGCCCGCCGCGAGATCCTGGCGGAGCCGGTCGAGCACGGCGGGGTCGGTCTCCGGCCCCTGGAGGAGCGACGGATTGCGCCCGAGCACCTCGTGCGCGGCATAGCCCGCGATGCGCGAGAAGCCCGGGTTCACGAACTCGATGGGCGAGCCGGGGACGGCGCGGCAGATCATCACGCCGTCCTCGACCTGGTCGAGGGCGCGCTCGAGGAGCCCCGCGAGGCGCTCCGGAACCCGGTTCGTGCTCGCGGTCGCCGAGGTCACGGCGCCTACTCCAGGTGGAACAGGTCGCCGAAGCGGGCGATCTCCACCACCCGGCGGATCTCGGGCACGTCCGAGACCTGCAGGCGGATGTTCCCCTGGTCCCCGCCGACGTGCTCGCGCAGCATGAGCAGCATGCCCAGC
>JAZBPF010000057.1:0-8890 GCA_036351515.1 Pseudomonadales bacterium
ATCCACCGCCTCGTGCGCAAGTCGCCCTTCGACGCCGGCGCGCGCCGCCACACGTCCTTCGCCTCCGTCTTCGTCTCCCCGGAGATCGACGACGACATCGAGATCGAGATCGACCCCTCGGACGTGCGCACGGACACCTACCGCTCCTCCGGCGCCGGCGGCCAGCACGTGAACACCACGGACTCGGCCGTCCGTCTCACGCACGTGCCCTCGGGCATCGTCGTGGCGTGCCAGTCCGAGCGCTCCCAGCACCAGAACCGCGACAAGGCCTGGAAACAGCTGCGCGCCAAGCTCTACGAGTTCGAGCTGCAGAAGCGCAAGGCCGAGGCGCAGCAGGTGGAGGAGGGCAAGTCCGACATCGGCTGGGGGCACCAGATCCGCTCCTACGTGCTCGACCAGAACCGCGTGAAGGACCTGCGCACGAACGTGGAGATCAGCAACCCCGACGCGGTGCTCGACGGGGACATCGACGACTTCATCGAGGAGAGCCTGAAGGCGGGGCTCTGAGCGCACGAGGTGAGGTTTAGATGCGGCCCCTGTGGGAGCCCGCTTCAGCGGCGACAGCAGAGTCCGGCGTCGCCGTCGTGACTGAAGTCCGCTCCCACGGAAGGATGTCGACACGGCCGCTGTGGGAGCCCACTTCAGCCGGTCCGGCGTCCCGGGAGACAGCACGGCCAGGCCGCCGCAGTCGCGACTGAAGTCCGCTCCCACAGTAGGCTGTCGACATGGCCCTCGTGGGAGCCGGCTTCAGCCGCGACAGCAGCGCTGGCCGCCGCTGTCGCGGCTGAAGTCAGCTCCCACAGTGGGGGAGCGACACGTCCCACCGAGCACCGCACGACGAGAGGGAACGCATCCATGGCTGACGACCGATCCGGCCCCGGCTCCGGCGAAGCGGAACAGATCGCCTGGCGCCGGGAGAAGCTCGCCCGCCTGCGGGGGACCGGCTGGGAGTTCCCCAACGACTTCCGTCGTTCGCGCAACGAGGACGGCACCGAGCACGACTCCGCCGTCCTCCAGGCCGCCTACGGCGAGGTCGAGAAGGACGCCCTCGAGCAGCGCGCGATTCCCGTCGCGCTGGCGGGACGCCTCGTGAACCGCCGCGGCCCCTTCCTCGTCATCCAGGACGGCGCCGGCCAGATCCAGTTCTACCTCGCGAAGGACGCCGATCCCGCCCTCAAGGAGATCGTCGAAGGCTGGGACGTCGGCGACATCGTCGCCGGCCGCGGGACCCTGCAGAAGTCGGGCCGCGGCGCGCTGTACCTGTTCCTCGAGGAGGCGCGCCTGCTCACCAAGGCCTTGCGTCCCCTCCCGGACCAGTACTACGGCGTGGCCGACACGGAGCTGCGCTACCGGCGCCGCTACCTCGACCTGATCATGAACGAGGAGAGCCGGAACACCTTCCGGACGCGCTCTGCCATCGTCCGCGAGGTGCGCACCTTCATGGAGGAGCACGGCTTCATGGAGGTCGAGACCCCCATGATGCAGGTGATCCCCGGCGGCGCCGCGGCGAAGCCCTTCGTCACGCACCACAACGCCCTCGATCTCGACCTCTACCTGCGCATCGCGCCGGAGCTCTATCTCAAGCGCCTCACGGTGGGCGGTTTCGAGCGCGTCTACGAGATCAACCGCAACTTCCGCAACGAGGGGCTGTCCACGCGCCACAACCCCGAGTTCACCATGCTCGAGTTCTACTGGGCCTATGCGGACTACACGGAGCTCATGGACATGACGGAGCAGATGCTCCGCCGCCTCTGCGAGCGCGTGCTCGGATCGACCACGATCAGCTACCAGGGCGAGGCCATCGACTTCGGGCGCCCGATTCCCCGCGTGACCGTGCGCGACTCGCTGGTCCAGTACGCGGAGCTCGATCCTGCGATCGTGGACGACCGCGAAGCGCTCGGCGCCTGGGCCGCACGCCACGGTCTGGACGTGGAGGCCGGCGAAGGGCTCGGAAGCCTCCAGTTCCGCCTCTTCGAGGAACTTGTGGAGGAACGCATCACCCAGCCCGTCTTCATCGTCGGCTATCCGACGGAGGTCTCGCCCCTCTCGCGCCGGAACGACGCGAATCCGGAGATCACGGACCGCTTCGAGCTCTTCGTCATGGGCCGGGAGATCGCCAACGGCTTCTCCGAGCTCAACGACGCCGAGGACCAGGCCGAGCGCTTCCGCGAGCAGGTGGCGCGCAAGGACGCCGGCGACGACGAGGCCATGCACTACGACGCCGACTACGTCACGGCCCTCGAGTACGGCTTGCCGCCCACGGCGGGGGAGGGCATCGGCATCGACCGGCTCGTGATGCTCCTGACGGACAGCGCCTCGATCCGCGACGTGCTGCTGTTCCCGCATCTGCGGCCGCGGCAGGAGGAGTCGTGAACGCTCCCCACCGTGGGAAGCGCACGCAGTGCGCGACGGGCGAACGCAGAGACTTGTCGATCGTGTTCGTCGCCGCTGAAGCTGGCTCCCACAACGAGCGTGTCGACACCCCCTGTGGGAGCCAGCTTCAGCCGCTCCGGCGGGCCGGGCGACCGAGGCGGGCGGAGTCATGAACGCCCCCACCCCCTTCGGCCCCCGCACCGACGCCGACGAGATCGTCGAGGGCCTCGACCTCACCGGCCGCACGATCGTCGTCACCGGCGCCAACACCGGCATCGGCTACGAGACCGCCCGCGCCCTGGCCTCCGCCGGGGCCCGCGTGGTCCTGGCCTGCCGGGACGCGACCACCGGCGGGGCCGCCGCCGAGCGCATCCGGCGCACCCATCCCGGCGCGCGCGCCGAGGCGGCGCAGCTCGACCTCGCCTCCTTCGCCAGCATCCGGGCCTTCGCCGAGGGCCTCGACGCCGAGCGCATCGACGCGGTCGTGTGCAACGCGGGGCTCGCGGTCACGGACTACGGCGAGACGGAGGACGGCTTCGAGCGCACCGTCGGCATCTGCCACGTCGGTCACTTCCTGCTCGTGCGCTGGCTGATGCCCCGGCTCCTCGCCGCGGAGCGACCGCGCGTGGTCATGGTCTCGAGCGAGTCGCACCGCATGCCCGCGCGCCTCGACTTCGATCGGCTGCCCATGAACGCGTCGAACTTCCGGGGGCTCGTCGCCTACGGCCAGGCGAAGCTCTGCAACGTGCTCTTCGCGAAAGCGCTCCAGCGCCGCTACGGGGAACGCGGCCTCGTGGCCTGCGCGCTCCATCCGGGTACCCTCGTCACCACCGAGATCGGCCGCCACTCGGGGCTCATGCGCCTGCTCGTGCAGCTCGTCTCGCCCTTCACCAAGACGCCGTCCCAGGGCGCGGCCACCACCGTCTGGGCCGTGGTCCACGAACCGGCCGCCGAGCTCCGCGGACGCTACCTCTCGCACTGCCGCCCCGCGCGCGAGAGCGAGGAGGCGCGCGATCCCGCCGTCGCCGACCGGCTCTGGTCCTGCTCCGAGACCTGGGTCGAGCCCGCCGGCGCCCCGGAGTGGCCCGCCCCGTGAGCGTCCGTGAAGAAATCGCGCACCTGCTGCGCGCGCCGATCCGTGGCTGCGACGGCGTCGTCGGTGGCGACCGCAGCGGTCACCTGCTTCAGCAAGCTCCCTCGATGGCGCCACGGACGCCTCGTCTCGCTGGGACCGCAGGCGGCACGGATCGAACCGCTCGCGACGGCGCCCGAGTTCTTCAGAGACTCTGAGCCCTGCCGGAGACCGCGTCGTGACCGAAGCCGACCGCATCCGCCTCGAGGACTCCTGGAAACGCCGGCTCCTGCCGGAGTTCGAGGAGCCCTACATGCAGGAGCTCCGCGCCTTCCTCGCCGAGGAGAAGGCCCGTCGGCGCGTGATCTATCCCCCGGGTCCGGAGATCTTCGCGGCCCTGGAGACGACGCCGCTCGAGCGCGTGAAGGTCGTGATCATCGGCCAGGACCCCTACCACGGGCCGAAGCAGGCGCACGGCCTGTGCTTCTCGGTGCGCCCGGGCGTGCAGATCCCTCCGTCCCTCGTGAACATCTTCAAGGAGATCAACGAGGACATGACCGACCCGTCGGTTCCCGGCGGGAATCCCGACGGACGCGTGGGGGACTCCGGGCTCCTCACCGGCTGGGCCGAGCAGGGCGTGCTGCTCCTGAACGCCGTGCTCACGGTGGAGCGCGGCCGCGCCGGGGCGCACCAGGGGCGCGGCTGGGAGCGCTTCACGGATCGGGTCGTGGACGTGGTCAACGGCGAGCGCGAGCACGTGGTGTTCCTGCTCTGGGGCAGCTACGCGCAGAAGAAGGGCGCTGCGGTGGACCGGAGTCGCCACTGCGTGCTCACGGCGCCGCACCCCTCGCCGCTCTCGGCGCATCGTGGCTTCTTCGGCTGTCGCCACTTCTCGAAGGCGAACCGCTACCTCGCCGAGCACGGCGTCGAGCCCATCGACTGGTTCCGGACCGGCTGATGGGCAAGCGATCGCGCCAGGGCGGACTCGTCTACTCCACGGAGCAGGGCCGCATGTGTCCGGGCTGCCTGCGGCCCGTGGACGCCTGCGTGTGCCGGGACCGGTCCCGGCCGCGGGACGGCGGCGACGGCATCGTGCGCATCCACCGCGAGACGAAGGGTCGCAAGGGCGCGGGCGTCACCCTCGTGAAGGGCCTGCCGCTCGCCGATGCGGAGCTGGCGAAGCTCGCGAAGATGCTCAAGGCGAAGTGCGGCGTCGGCGGCGCCGTGAAGGACGGCGTCATCGAGCTGCAGGGCGACCAGCGCGAGAAGGTCCGCGCGCTGCTGGAGGCCGACGGCCATCGCGTGAAGCTCGCGGGCGGCTGATCCGGCCTTCGATGCTGCCGACGACGTCGTGTCGTCCGCCTCGCCCCGTGGGAAGCCGACGCAGTCGGCGATCCGACGCGCGGATCCTCCTCGACCACGAATCGCGCACTCCGTGCGCTTCCCACGACGCAGCGTGGCTCTTCCATGCCCTGTGGGAGCCCGCTTCAGCCGGTCCGGCGTCCCGGGCGACGAACCGCCTGATCAAGGGTTGTCGCAAGAGGGCGTCGCCCCCGCACTGTGGGAGCGGACTTCAGTCGCGATCGCTTGGCTGAGCATTGTCGTCGCCCGGGACGCCGGACCGGCTGAAGCTGGCTCCCCCGGCAGGTCGTCGACGTCCTTCACCGCCGAGACACGTCCGCGTCCGCGTCCCAGATCCGGTCCCACAGATCCCCGAGGCGCCCGAGATCGAACTCCGTCCGCAGCTGTCGCGTCGGCGCGGGCCGCGCGTGCGGATTGGCCACCGTTCCGACGCGGAACGAGAACACGTAGCTCGGCTCCACGCCCATGCGCAGGTCGGTCATCACCACGTCGTCCCCCTCGCGGCGCACGGCGTAGTAGCCCTTCGTGAACCACGCGAGGCGCCGCATCGGTCCGTGGTCACGGATCCCCTCGAGCAGCGATCGATCGCTCGGAAAGCGCGTGACGGTCAGCCGGTCGCTGCCGTCCACGAGCGAATCGAAGCCCTCCACGTAGCTTCCGTCCGGCTGGATCGCCAGGACTCGCCACAGCAGCGTGTTGAAGGGCGCGGGCGTCGCCAGGAGCTGGTCGACGGCGATGTCCTTCTCCTGGAGCGCGTGCCGTGCATGCGCTTCCATCCATCCCTGGGCGAGGACGCTCCAGCCCAGATAGACCGTCGAGAGCACTAGGCCGAGCGCGTTCGGCAAGGCTGCCCATCGGATGCTGCACCGCGCGAGCACGAGGGTCGCCACCAGCCCACCCGCGAGGGGCAGCGTGTAGATCGGGTCGATGATGAAGATCGACCCCAGGCCGAAGGGCCAGGGATCCAGCGGCCAGAGCAGCTGCGTGCCGTAGATCGTGAACGCGTCGAGGAGCGGATGGGTCACCAGCGCGCCGAACACGAGGGCCCACCAGGCGCCGAAGCGCGGGGGCGGGCCGCTCGCCGCTCTGGCGGTCCAGCGCCCATGAAGGCGCTGCAGCCCCACGGCGAGGGCCGGCGCCACGAGCGTCAGCACGAGCAGCGAGTGGCTCCAGCTCCGGTGCCAGGTGAAGGTCGACACCGGATCGGCGTGGGGCACGAGCACGTCGAGATCGGGCAGGGTCCCGAGCACCGCGCCGTAGAGCGCCGCGCTCGCGCCGATGCGGCGGCCTAGGACCGCGTGGCCGACGGCGGCGCCGAGCGCCATCTGGGTGACCGAATCCAGGGGATCGCCTCGCGATTCCGGAAGAGCGGGAATCATACGGGTGGGGTCGGCGGTGCGGGAAACGATGCGCGGAGCTCGCGGGCACCGCGGTCGCCCAGGACGCCGGACCGGCTGAAGTTGGCGTCCACGATCGGGGTGTCGACACCCCTGTGGGAGCAGACTTCAGTCGCGATCCCCTCCACCCGAAGCCGCAACGACTTGCGACACCGCCACCCTCGCCGGAGACTCGGCACTCCACCCGTACGAGACGCCACCATGCTCCCGAGGACGTCGCTGCTCCCCCTCTGTGCCCTCGCGCTCCTCGTCGCCTGCGCCGATCCCGCACCCCCCGCGCCTCCGACGGCCGCGGACCGCGCCCCGCCAGGAGAGGACGTCGCCACGCTCGACATCCCGGAGCTCCAGTCCGCCTACGCGACCGGCGAGCGCACCGTCGAGTCCGTCGTCGAGGACCTCGTCGCCCGGATCGCCACCCTCGACCCCACCTACCGCGCCGTGATCGCCGTGGCCGCCGACGCGGACGAACGCGCCGCCGCCCTCGATGCGGCGCCGGCTCCGACCGGCCCGCTCCACGGCATCCCCGTGCTCCTGAAGGACAACATCGAGACCGAGCGCCTGCCGACCACCGCGGGATCCCTGGCCCTCGAGGGCTACGGCACGGGCCGCGACGCGCCCCTCGTCGCGCGCCTGCGCGCGGCCGGCGCCGTGATCCTCGGCAAGGCGAACCTCTCCGAGTGGGCGAACTTTCGCTCCGAGCGCTCCTCCTCGGGCTGGAGCGGCGTCGGCGGCCAGACCCGCAACGCGATCGCGCCCGCCCGATCTCCCTGCGGATCCTCCTCCGGCAGCGCCGTCGCCGTCGCCCTCGGCTACGCCCCGCTCGCCGTGGGCACGGAGACCAACGGCTCGGTCGTCTGCCCTGCGTCGGTCAACGGCATCGTCGGCTTCAAGCCGACCGTGGGCGCGATCCCCGGGGCGGGCATCGTCCCCATCGCCCACAGCCAGGACACGGCCGGTCCCATGGCCCGCACCGTCGCCGACGCGGCCCTCGGCTACGCGGTCATGGCGGGGGAGGACGTGCCGTCCGTGCTCGCCACGGTCACGGCCGGAGACCTCGCGGGGCGACGCATCGGCATCGTCCGCTCCGGCACCGGGTACCACGAGGGGGTCGACGCACTGTTCGAGGAGGCCGTGGCGGCGCTCGATGCCGCCGGCGCGGTCCTCGTCGACGACCTCGCCTTCGAGCCCTACGAGACCTTCGGCGAGGACACCTACACCGTGCTCCTCCACGAGTTCCGTACGGACCTCGACGGCTGGTTCGCCTCCCTCCCGACGGCGCCGCCGGTGACTACGCTCGAGGACGTGATCGCCTTCAATCGCGCACAGGCGGACTCCTCCATGCCGTTCTTCCGCCAGGAGATCCTCGAGAAGGCCGCGGAGACGGGGGGTGTCGATGCGCCCGAGTACCGCGAGGCCCTGACTCGCGTGCAGGCGGAGACCCGCGCCAACGGCATCGACCGGCTGCTCGCGGAGCACGACCTCCACGCCCTCGTCGCCCCCACGGAGGGCCCGGCCTGGGTCATCGACGTGGTCAACGGCGACCACTTCCTCGGCGGCTTCTCCACCTACGCCGCCGTCGCCGGCTATCCGCACCTGACGGTGCCCATGGGCCGCCTCCACGGTCTGCCGATCGGCCTGTCGTTCGTGGGAGGCGGAGCGAAGGACGCGGCGATCCTGGCCCTCGGCCACGCCTTCGAGCAGCTCGGGCACGTGCCGGAGCGGGGCGCGCCGCTGGATGGGTTGCCCTGAGGCAGACGGTTGCCGTCGCCCGTCCCGCCGGAGCGCCGGAAGCTGGCTCCCACAACGACGGTATCGACACCCCTGTGGGAGCCAGCTTCAGCGGCGACGAAACGATCGAACGTGCCCCGTCGCGACTGAAGTCTGCTCCCACAGGGGCTGGTGCATCGACGCCCGGTAGAAGCCCGCTCCAGCCGCTCCGGCGGGACGGGCGACCCGGCAAGACGGCACCTCGGCGCTGAATCGCGCACTCCGTGCGCTTCCCACGGTCCCGTGGGAAGCCGACGCAGTCGGCGAACCTCAGGGCGCCAGGATCACCGGCACCAGCGCCAGCAGCGACAGCGCGAACGCCGCGTTCATCACCCGGTGCATGCGTTCCCCGTGGATCAGCCGCGCGAGCGCCGTTCCGAACAGGGTCCAGGTGGTCGTCGAGAGCACGGTGATGGCCATGCCCGCTGCAGTCAGCACGAGCACGGCCGGCAGGCCCTCGTCCGAGAGGAACGACGCCGCCGAGGTGATCGCGAAGAGCCACGCCTTCGGATTCGCCAGCTGAAACGCCGCGGCCTCGAGGAAGCGCAGGGGCCGTGCGTCCTCCGGATGCTCTGCCCGGGTCGCGGCCGCGATGCGCCAGGCGAGGTAGACGAGGAAGGCAGCGCCCACCCAGCGCAGGCCGGTCTGGAAGCCTGGCGCCGCCGCGTAGAGCTGCCCGATGCCGAGCCCGGCGCAGAACACCAGCGCGCTGAAGCCGGTGAACACCCCGAGCATGTGCGGCAGCGTGCGCCGCATGCCGAAGTTCATGCCCGAGGCCGCCAGCATCAGGTTGTTCGGCCCGGGCGTCATGCCCATGACGAAGCAGTACCAGAGCAGGGGGCCGACGGGGACGCCGGCGATGATGCCCGATCCGTCCATGCAGGGGTCCCGGCGGAGAAAGCGCGGGATGCTAGCACGG
>JAZBPF010000058.1:0-2878 GCA_036351515.1 Pseudomonadales bacterium
GGCCAGGACGAAGACGCCGTGCACCGCGCAGAAGCCGCCGTAGTGGACGAGGAAGAAGGCGGCCGTGAAGAGCCCCCGGACCGGTCCCGCCGCGAGCATCTTCACGATCGTGCAGGCCCCGAGGATCACGTTCTCGGACCAGTAGAGGACGAGCAGCGCGCCCACGTGCCAGTCCCAGAACAGTACCCCGGCGAGGGGCAGCAGGTTCACGAGCACGAGCGAGACGAGGGCGATGCCGCGCCGCAGCTCCGCGGGGGCGAGCGCTTCGAGGGACGCGGTCGCCGTCAACGGCCCGCTCCCGGCCGCGTGCCGGAATCGAGATGGAAGCCCACGATCCGCAGCTCCCGGTCGTAGGCCAGGGACAGCCGAAGCACGCCCCGGGTCATCGCCATGGGTTGATGGGCCACGACCCAGGCCGCGGGATCCTCCGGCGCGTCGTCGATCAGGAAGCCCGCGGTCTGCTCCATGACGCCCAGCCGGCGGCGCAGGCGTCCGAGCTCGGCGAGCGCGGCGTCCCGATCGGGCAGGTAGTCGTCCGCGTTCAGGAGCCTGTGGAACTCCTCCATCCGCCCGGCGTCCCAGGCGTCCATCAGGCGAGCGAGGTCACGCTCCACGGTTGGCGCGGCCGCCGCGATGCGGTCCTCGCCGCAACCGATCCCGACGACGAGGAGCAGGGCCACGAAGGCCCGCAGAAGCAGTTTCCTGTCCGGATGCATGTCGAAGTGTCATGAAGGATGATGTTCCAATCCTAGACGCTCCGCCCCACTCCGGCCGCGTGAGCGGGCGCCGAATCACCCCCGCAGGAATCGACGCCCCACTGTGGGAGCGAGCTTCAGCCGCGACCTCCCTCAACGGACGCGGATGCGGAACGGACCGTGGCCAGGATCAGGCCTGTCTGATGGCCGGCGGAGAGCAGGCGATCGCAGATCCACGCCGTCTGGACCGACCGCGGCCCTCCGGACGAGATGTCGTCGCAGAGGCAGATCCGGCTACGCGGACGCGCGGAGATCCGGATATCGGAACGAATGGATATCGTGGTATGCAGACGTCTGAAGAATTGCTGTCAGGCAGCAAGACGAAGCCATGCCGAGAATCCAAGGCGTGTTGTTCGATGCAGACGGTGTCCTCCAGAAGACGCCAGATGATTGGATCGAGCGAGTGGCCGCTTTGGCGCCGGAACCATCTCGCAAGGAGCAGTTCCTCAGCGAGCTCTTTCTCGCGGAGACGCCGTGCATGCGCGGCGAAGAAGCTTTCGAAGACTCTCTTCGGAGCGTTCTGAGTAAGTGGGGTTCGGGCGTTCCCATCGATTCGGCATTGAAGGTGTGGACGCTGATCGAACCTGACCGAGAGATCCTCGCGCTGGTCGAACGTGTGCGCAATGCAGGCTTCAAGGTTGCCCTGGCGACGAATCAACAGGCCTATCGAGCTCACTTCATGTCGCAGTCGCTAGGCTACGCCAGTCTCTTCGACGGACTCCTTTACTCTTGCGAACTGGGTTCGGTGAAGCCGAGCGCAGACTACTTCGCTGCTGCCGCCGGGAGACTGGAGCTGGCGGTCGAAAGACTCCTCTTCATCGACGACAGCGTCGCCAACACGGCAGCTGCTGTCTCGTTCGGAATGAAAGCAGAGGCTTTCTGTCTATCCGAGGGCGCAGCGCGCTTGGCGACGATCCTGGAGAGCCACGATGTCATTGCTGCTTAGCAAGCGTCTCGTGCCGGTCGCTGCGCTCATTCGGACACGATGGCCTACGGCCGCCGCGCCCGCACAGGCTTGGCCATAGTCGGTAAGAGGTCTTCGCGTGACTCCCGCGTTCATCTTCATAGACCTTCTTGAGGACTTCCTTGGGAAGCCTCCGCTGACAGACCAGCGCGCTCGGATCGCGACGGCTGTCACGGAACTTGCCGTCATCGCTAGAAGGGCCGGCTTCCCGGTCATATGGGTGCGTCAAGAGTTTGAGACGGATTTGAGCGATGCGTTCCTATCCATGAGGGAAGCAGGCACGTCGGTGACGATCAAGGGCACGGTGGGCTGCCAGCTCATTAGTGAGATCGAGACGGAGCGCGGCGACTACGAAATCATCAAGAAGCGCTACAGCGCCTTCTACAATACAGGCCTGTCCCAGCTGCTTGGCGACCTTGGCTGTACCCACGTAGTGATTTGCGGAGTAAACACGCACGCGTGCGTTCGGACCACTGCGGTAGACGCCTTCCAACGCGACTTCCACGTGCTCTTGGCCACGGACGCGATCGCTTCCTACGACGAGGAGTACCATCGAGAGTCATTGCGGTATATGGAGCAGTCGATTGGTGTTGCCATGAACAATCGGGATATCGAGGCAGCAATCAGAGCGGCCTAACAGTCTGCTCGTGGTGTGCGCTACGCTCACTCGGACGCGCCGGCCCGCGGCCTCCGCGCCCGCACAGGTTTGGCGTTGTGTGCCCTGTCAGCGTTCAGAAGAGAAAGGGGTCAGAGCGCTTTCTCGAAGACAAGGGGTCAGCGTGTTTTTCCACACATTGGCCAGAATCGACGGGTTGGCGCGCAGGGATGGGCCCAAAATGCACACGGACCCTTTTTCTCCCCGCGCAAGCCTCACTTCCGGCGCACCATGATCTCGTAGGGGGACCTCTCGAAGGCCGCCTTCTCGTAGGCCTTTACTGCCGGTACGTTCTCGCGGTGTACGTACAGGCGAAGCTCTAGCCCTCCCCTCGCCTCCATCTCGGCCTCGACGGCATCGAGCAGGATCTGCATGCAGCCCTTCCTGCGCTGTTCCGGAACCAGGTACATGCTCTGGATCCACCAGTAGAACCCGGCGTTCCAGTCGCTCCACTCCCGGACCGCCGAGACACTGCCAACGGCGCGCCCTTCGGCATCCTCGAGA
>JAZBPF010000059.1:0-11567 GCA_036351515.1 Pseudomonadales bacterium
CTGGGTCTGGTACCGGTCCCGGCAGGACGGGCTGCGGGTGCGCTACGAGCGGGACCTTCCCGCCGAGGACGTCGACGAGCTCGAGTTCCTGCGCGGCGAGCTGCCGAACGGCGGCGCCCGCGTGGTGGGCGCCCCCCGCCGCGCGGACGACGTGGACCTCGGCGCGCTCGTGGCCGACCCCCTGGACGCGGAGCTTCCGGCCCGGCGCCGCGCGCCGCCGCCTCCGGCGCACCCCGAGCCCGAAGCGGAAGCCGAGTCCGAACCCGATCCGGTCGTCGCCGCCGAGCCCCACCCCGAGCCGGAACCGGAGCCCCGACCCGTGCGGGAACGGCCTCCCGCGGCGCCCGCGCGCTCCGCCCGCGAACCGGAGGACGAGGCCTTCGAGGAGGACGTCTACGCCTCCCTGGAGCAGACCCCGCTCTTCGCCGGCGAACCGATCGTCGCCCGCGACACGCCCCGCCGCGCCCGCCGCAAGGGCGAGCCGCGGCGTGCCCGGCGCGAGCGCCCCCGGGAGGAGGAGCGTCCGGCGGCACCGGAGGAGGTGCTCGTGATCCACGTGCTGCGCCGCGACGGGGCACGCATGGCGGGCACGGAGCTCCTCGACGTGGTGACCGCGCAGGGCCTGCAGTTCGGCGACATGAACATCTTCCACCGCTACGGCAGCGGCGGCCGCGGGCGCATCGAGTTCTCCATGGCGAGCGCCGTGGAGCCGGGCACCTTCGATCTCGGCGCCCTCGAGGAGTTCGAGACCCCGGGCGTCGTGTTCTTCATGCAGCTGCCGGGCCCGGAGCAGCCCCTCGATGCCTTCGAGCACATGGCCCGGGCCGCCCGCGCCGTGGCCCGCACCTTCGACGCGGACCTCAAGGACGAGCAGCACAGCGTCATGACCGCCCAGACCCTGGAACACTGCCGCCAGCGCATCCGCGACTTCCGCCGGCGGCAGATGTCCCGCCCCGCCTGAACCCCCGAGGCACCGCCGAGCCGTGAACGATCGACGCGAGGACGCCGCTGCGGAACTCGCGCGCCTGCGCGCGGCGATCGAGGAGCACGACTACCGCTACCACGTCCTCGACGCGCCGACGATCTCCGACGCCGAGTACGACGCGCTCTTCGACCGGCTCGTGGCGCTCGAGGAGACCCATCCGGACCTCGTCACCGCGGACTCGCCGACGCAGCGCGTGGGCGCGCGTCCGTCCCGGCGCTTCGACGAGGTGCGGCACGCCGTGCCCATGCTCAGTCTCGGCAAGTGCACCACCACGGAGGAGCTCGACGACTTCGACGCCACCGTGCGCAGGCTCCTGGGCTCGGACGACGCGGTGGCCTACACCTGCGAGCCGAAGATCGACGGCGTCGCCGTCCGCCTCGTCTACGAGGACGGAGAGCTCGTGCTCGGCGCCACCCGGGGCGACGGGGAGACCGGCGAGGACATCACCGCGAACGTCCGCACGCTCCGGGCGATCCCCCTGCGCCTGCGCGGGGAAGGCTGGCCCGCCCGCCTCGACGTGCGCGGCGAGATCTACATGACGCGCAGCGACTTCGAGCACTACAACGTCGAGGCGGAGCGCGCCGGGGAGAAGCCGCTCGTCAATCCGCGCAACGGGGCGGCCGGCAGCCTGCGGCAGCTGGACCCGGCGATCACGGCGAAGCGGCCCCTGTCCATCTTCTGCTACGGCCTCGGCGAGCGCATCGAGGGGATCGACGGCCAGCACGCGGGGCTCGAGGCCCTGCAGGCCTGGGGCCTGCGGGTGAATCCGGCGACGGAGCGGGTCCGCGGCATCGAGGCCGTGCAGCGCTACGTGGAACGGACCCTCGCGGCGCGGAGCGACCTCGACTACGACATCGACGGCGTGGTCGTGAAGGTCGACGACCTCGACGACCAGGAACTCCTCGGCGTCCGCACGCGCACGCCGCGCTGGGCCATCGCCTTCAAGCCCCCGGCCGAGGAAGCGCTCACGCGCGTGCGCGCCGTGGACTTCCAGGTCGGGCGCACGGGCGCCGTGACCCCCGTGGCCCGTCTCGACCCGGTCTTCGTCGGCGGCGTCACCGTCTCCAACGCCACGCTCCACAACCTCGACGAGATCGAGCGCCTGGGCCTGCGCGTCGGCGACGCCGTGTGGATCCGCCGCGCCGGGGACGTGATCCCCCAGGTCGTGCGCGTGGACGAGGACCAGCGTCCCGACGACACGGAGCCGGTGCGGGTGCCCGAGCGCTGCCCCGTGTGCGACACGCCCCTCGAGCGCCCGGAGGGCGAGGTGGTGGTGCGCTGCCCGGCGAAGCGCACCTGCCCGGCGCAGCTCGTCAACGGCCTGATCCACTTCGCCTCGCGCGGCGCCATGGACATCGACGGCCTCGGCGAGAAGGTGGCGACGCAGCTCGTGGACGGCGGCCACGTCGAGGACTACGCGGACCTCTACGCCCTCGACGTCGACACGGTCGCCGGTCTCGAGCGCATGGCGGAGAAGTCCGCGCGCAACCTCGTCGACGCCATCGAGGCCTCGAAGCATCGTCCGCTCGCGCGCGTGATCTTCGCCCTCGGCATCCGCGAGGTGGGGGAGGCGACGGCGGCCGGACTGGCCCGGCACTACCGGGCGCTCGCGGCGCTCATGGACGCCGACGAGGATTCGCTGCAGGAGGTCGCCGACGTCGGTCCCGTGGTCGCCCGGGAGATCGCCGAGTACTTCGCCCAGGAGGAGAACCGCGGGCTCGTCGAGCGGCTCCTCGCGGCCGGCGTCGACCCGGAGCCGCCCCCCGAGGTGGACCTGGACGCGCTGCCGCTCGCGGGGCAGACCTGGGTGCTCACGGGCACGCTCGAGGCCCTCCCGCGCAAGGAGGCGAAGGCACGGCTGGAGGCCCTCGGCGCGAAGGTCGCCGGCTCCGTGTCGAAGAAGACGGACCAGCTCGTGGCCGGCCCGGGCGCGGGACAGAAACTCGAGGACGCGAAGAAGCACGACGTGCCGGTGCTGGACGAGGAGGCGTTCCTCGCGCGGCTCGAGGAGCTCGAGCGGTGAACGCCCGTGCGCGCCTGCGGGGCCTCTCGCGGCTGGACCGGCTCCTGGGCCTCGGCCTGCTCCTGCTCGCCCCGGGCTTCCTGCACGGCTGTCTCGCGACGCCGCCGGAACAGGTCGCGGACCTCTGCGGCATCTTCGAGGAGAAGCGCGGCTGGTTCCGGGACGCGAAGCGCTCCGAGGAGCGCTGGGGCATTCCCGTGTCCGTGATGATGGCCATGACGCACCAGGAGTCCTCCTACCGCGCGCGGGCCCGGCCGCCGCGGGAGAAACTCCTGTGGGTGATCCCCTGGAAGCGCCCGTCCTCCGCCTACGGCTACGCCCAGGCCACGGACGAGGCCTGGCGCGACTACCTGCGCGCCACGGGCCGCGGCGGGGCGGACCGCAACGACTTCGGCGATGCGATCGATTTCGTGGGCTGGTACAACCGGCGCAGCGCGGACCTCATCGGCCTGCCCCGGAACGACGCCTACAGCCTCTATCTCGCCTACCACGACGGGCCCACGGGCTTCCGCCGGGGGACCTGGAAGCGCAAGGGCTGGCTGAAGGACGCGGCCCGGCGCGTGCAGCGGCGCGCCGACGCCTACGCCGGCCAGCTCGCCCGCTGCGAGGACGAGCTGGGCGGTCCCTGGTGGTGGCCGTTCTGAAACGCCGCGCTCCCCGCGCGCAGTCGGAGATCTCCGCCGTGCCCGATCTTTCCACGCCGCGTCTCGTCCGCCTCGTGCTCGTCCTCGCGCTCGGCGCCGCCGGCTGCGCGAGCCCCGGCGGGCCCCGGACCGACGTCGACGCCCTGGTCCACGAGGCCACCATCGCCGGGCTGCAGGCGGCGCTCCGGGAGGGCCGCGTGCGCTGCACGGAGCTCGTCGACGCCTACCTCGCGCGCATCGAGGCCTACGACGCGTCCACCGGCCTCGGCGCGATCACCGAGGTGAACCCGCGAGCGAGGGAGCGGGCCGCAGCGCTCGACGCACGGCTGGCGGCCGGGGCGACGCCGGGACCGCTCTTCTGCGCGCCGCTCCTCGTGAAGGACAACTTCGACACGGCGACGCTGCCCACCACCGGCGGCTCCGTGGCGCTGGCAGGCTCCGTTCCCCCCGACGACGCCTTCCAGCTGCGCCGGCTGCGCGAGGCGGGCGCCATCGTCCTCGCGAAGACCAACATGGCCGAGTGGGCCTTCAGTCCGCGCCAGACCGTCTCCTCGAGCTACGGGCGCACGGCCAATGCCTATGCCCTGGACCGCGTTCCGGCGGGCTCGAGCGGCGGCACGGCCTCCGGCGTCGCGGCGAGCTTCGGGGTGGCGGGCCTCGGGTCGGACACCGGGAACTCGATCCGCGGGCCGTCCTCGCACCTCGCGCTCTTCGGCATCCGCTCGACGCTGGGCCTCACGAGCCGCGACGGGATCATTCCGCTCGTGTTCGATCGCGACGTGGGCGGGCCCATGACGCGCACGGTGGAGGACGGGGCGCGCCTGTTCGACGTGATCGCCGGCACCGATCCCGCCGATCCCTACACGGCCGAGGCGGACGCGCGCCGGGAGCCGAGCTATCTCGACCGTCTGCGCCGGGACGGCCTCGCCGGGCATCGCATCGGGGTGCTCCGCGCCCTCGTCCCGCCGGACACGGACCCGGAGGTCGCTGCGCTCTTCGAGGCGGCGCTGCGGCAGCTCGCCGCGGCCGGCGCCACGATCGTGGATCCCGTGGCCATCGCGGATTTCGAGGCGCACCTCGCGGCGGACAACTTCTGCAACCGCTTCCGCCACGACGTCGCGGTCTATCTCGACTCCCTCGACGACCCGCCGCTGCGCGACGTCGCGGCGCTCGTGGGCACGGACCGGGTCGCGCCGGAGAACGCCGAGGCCCTGGCGTTCTTCGCGGGCGGGCCCCTCGCCGCCCCGTCGGCCTGGGAGCCGCCGTGCCCGGAGTACGCGGACCATCCCGGCCGGCAGGCGTTTCTCGCGGCGGTCACGGAGGCCATGGACGCGGCCGGCGTCGACGCGCTCGCCTATCCGAGCTGGACCCATCCTCCCGCGCACCTGGACCGCGCCGACGAGGAGTACCGCGGTGACAACAGCCAGCGCGTGGCGCCGGCCACCGGCATGCCGGCGGTCACCGTGCCCATGGGCTTCACCCGCGCCGGCACGCTTCCGGCCGGCCTCCAGCTCCTCGGGCGGCGCTGGGACGACGGCCTGCTGATCCAGTTCGCCTACGCCTACGAGCAGGCGACGCGTCACCGCCGCCCTCCGCCGGCCTTCCCGCCGCTGGTGCGCTGACCGGGCGCGTCCGTATCGGCGATCCTGACGAGAGGTTCGAGGCGCTCCGTCGCCGCTGAAGCCGGCTCCCACAGGAGCGCGTCGACCCCCCCCTGGTGGGAGCCGGCTTCAGCGGCGACCCGAGGCCGGGCCGGAGCCGCCGCTGCTCGACGGAACCGGTGCCCTCGAGCGGGAGTCTGCCACCGGCCTCGCGGTCCCGCGCCGAGCCTCGTCGTGCGCGTGCACCGGATCCGTTGTACAACTGCCCGTCATCCGTCGCGCATTCCGCGTCACGCCCCCCTCCGAGGAGCATTGCCATGTGTTTCGCCCGCATCCGGACTGCCGCATTCCTGCTCGCGCTCTCCACGGTCGCCGCGGCATGGGCGGAGCCGGAGGAGGACCTCGTCGTCGTGGGCGGAACCGGGGAGAGTTGTCTCGAGGATCCGGATTGCTTCAACCGCCTTCATCCTAGGATTCCCATGGCCGCGCGCGCGCGGCCGGGGCAGACGATCCTCTTCCACACCCGGGATGCGGGCGACTCGCTCGGGACCGTCGCCAGCCAGGGCCCCGAGCGGCCGGTGCTCCGCAGCGGTGGCAGCCGCGCCCATGCGGTGACCGGCCCCGTGTACATCGAGGGGGCGCGCGCCGGCGACGTGCTGAAGGTGACGATCCTCGGCATCGAGCCGGGGCGCTGGGGCTGGACCCGCGCCGGCGGCGGTGGCTACGTCGGCGACCTCGTGGAGGGCGGGCTGACGGTCGTCTGGCGCCTGAACCGGGACTTTGCGGAGTCCGACGAGCTCCCCGGGGTGCGCAT
This sequence comes from Pseudomonadales bacterium, assembly GCA_036351515.1. GTDB lineage: Bacteria > Pseudomonadota > Gammaproteobacteria > Pseudomonadales > Azotimanducaceae > JAZBPF01. Next base: position 6,068 of record JAZBPF010000059.1, read on the forward strand.
CCCGAATGCGAGCTTTCCGGGGCTCGTGACCACGCTGCCCGGTCCCGTGCAGCTGCAGCGCATGCTCGCGAGGGAGCGGGCGCTGGCGGACGCGGGGGGCAGGGTCCTGCTCCCGGAACCCGTGGATGCCTCCCCGGCGCCCCTGTGCGGCCCCGACGGGTCCGCAGCGGAGGAGTGCCTGCGCACCATTCCGCCGCGCGAACACGGCGGCAACCTGGACATCCGCTACCTGCAGACCGGGGTCGCCGTCTATCTGCCCTGCTTCCTCGACGGATGCGGGCTCGCGATCGGGGATCTGCACTACGCCCAGGGAGACGGAGAGGTCTCCGGGACGGCGATCGAGATGTCCGCGGACGTGCGCGTGCAGGTGGAGGTGCTGCAGGACGGCCCCGACCTTGCCCGAGGGCCGCACTACGAAGGCTCCGCGGAGCTCCTCTCGATCCCCTCGCGGCGCTTCTACGCCGTGACGGGCTTCCCCTTGAAGGAGGTGGGGACGATTCCTCCGAACCTGGCCTACCTCGACAGTCCGAAGCTGGCGGCGCTCGAGAACCTGTCCGGGGACATCGGGCTCGCCGCGCGAAACGCGGTGGCGGGCATCGTGGACCACATCGTCGCCACCTACGGCTACAGCCGGCCGCAGGCCTACGCCATCGCGAGTGTGGCCGTGGACGTACGCATCGCGCAGCTCGTGGACGCGCCGAACTTCGGCGTCACCGCGCTCCTGCCGCTCGACATCTTCGTGGACGCGGAGAACGCCGCGCCCTGAACGACGCGGTGGGAGGGCGTGGCGTCGCGGAGCACGCCGTCTCCCGTTCCTCCCCCCGTGCCGTGGAAGCGCCGTCCGGAGTCCGTCGGCTGCCGTCGGGCCTCAGACGAGCTCCGCCAGCATCCCGCGTTCGTAGGTGGCGAGGTCCTCGAGCGAGCCACCGCGGATCCGGTTCGCCCAGTCCGGATTGGCGATGAGCGCCCGGCCCACCGCCACGAGGTCGAACTCCTCGGCCTCCAGGCGCCGGACGAGATCGTCGATGCCCCGGGTGCCCGCGGTCTCGTCGCTGCCGTAGGTGGAGATGAAGTCCGTGTCGAGGCCGATGGAGCCGACGGTGATCGTCGGCAGGCCCGTGAGCTTCTTCGTCCAGCCCGCGAGGTTCAGCTCCGAACCCTCGAACTCCGGTTCCCAGTAGCGGCGCGTCGAGCAGTGGAAGCAGTCCACGCCGGCGTGCACGAGCGGCGCGAGGAAGGCCTCGAGGGCCTCCGGCGTCTCGGCCAGGCGTGCCGTGAAGTCCTGCTGCTTCCACTGGGACCAGCGGAGCACGAGCGGGTAGTCGGCACCGACCGCGGCGCGGATCGCCCGGACCACCTCGCAGGCGAAGCGCGTCCGGCCGGCGACGTCGCCGCCCCAGCGGTCCTCGCGGACGTTGGTCCCGGGCCAGAAGAACTGGTCGATGAGGTAGCCGTGGGCCCCGTGGATCTCGATGCCGTCGAAGCCCGCCGCCACGGCATTGACCGCCGCGCGGGCGTAGTCCGCGATCGTGTCCGCGATGTCGTTCTCGGTCATCGCCCGGCCGCGCGTCTTGCCGGGCAGCAGCAGCCCCGAGGGGCTGACCGTCTCGATCTCCGGATGGCCGCTCTCGTCGGCCTTGCGCAGGGCACCCACGTGCCAGAGCTGCGGCAGGATCTTGCCCCCGGCCGCGTGCACCTCGTCCACGACCCGGCGCCAGCCGGCGACGGCGGCTTCGCCCACGAGCGTGGGCACGGTGTCCCCGGGGGCGGACGCAGGATCGCCCAGGGTCACGCCCTCGGTGACGATCAGTCCGGTTCCGCCCTCGGCGCGCCGCCGGTAGTAGGCCGCCACGTCCTCCCCGGGAATGCGGCCGGGGCTGAACTGGCGCGTCATGGGCGCCATGACGATCCGGTTGGGCAGCTCCAGGCCGCGCAGGCGGAAGGGCGTGAACAGGGCGGCGGTGTCGGTCATGGTCGGACTCCGGAGGGGAAGGCGGTCTGGCTCGGGTTCAGCGCGCGGCGACGGCGTCGCCGGTCCAGCGGATGCGGTAGACGGCGCCCCGGGCGTCGTCGGAGACGAGGAGCGAGCCGTCCGGATGGACGAGCACGTCCACGGGCCGGCCCCAGGCGGACTCGCCCTCGAGGAAGCCGGTCAGGAAGGGCTCCGTACCCGTGACGCGCCCGTCCTCCACGAACGCCACGATCACCTGGTAGCCGACCTTCGAGGAGCGGTTCCAGGAGCCGTGCTGGGCGACGAACAGGGCGCCGCGGTAGCGCTCCGGGAAGGCGTCGCCGGTGTAGAAGGCGATGCCGAGCGGCGCCGTGTGCGCCTGCATGGTGTGCGCCGGAGCCGTGTAGTCCCCGGGGTCGTGGCCCGCCCCGAACTCCGGGTCGAGGATCTCGCCGGCGTGCACGTAGGGGTAACCGAAGTGCAGGCCGGGCTCGGGGGCCCGGTTCAGCTCCTCGGGCGGGACGTCGTCGCCCAGCAGATCGCGGCCGTTGTCCGAGAGCCACAGCACGCCCGTGCCGGGCTCGAAGTCGAAGCCCACGCTGTTGCGGATGCCGCGGGCCCAGACCGTGTATGCGCCGGTCCCGGGATCCATGCGCAGCATCGACGCATAGGGGGGCTCCGGGTCGCAGACGTTGCAGGGCGCGCCCACGGGAACCCAGAGCGCGCCGTCCGGCCCGAACTCGAGGTGCTTCCAGCCGTGATGGCGGTCGCTCGGCAGGGCGTCGGTGACGAGCTCCGGCGCGGGGGGATCCGCGAGCCGGTCCTCCACGGCCCGCAGGCGCCAGATCGTGTCCGTGGCGCCGATCCAGAGGTCGCCGTCCCGGAAGGCGATGCCCGAGGGCATGGCGAGGTCCCGCGCCAGCGTGTGCACGCGGCCGTCCCGGAGGGCCCACACGCGGCCGTCCTCGCGCGTGCCCGCGAACAGCGTGCCGTCGTCGCCCAGGGCGAGCTGGCGCGCGTTCGGCAGGGCGTCCGTGAGCAGCTCGACGGTGAAGCCGTCGGGGACCGAGAGACGCTCGATCGGGGGCGCCGCCTCGGCACAGGCGAACAGGAACGGCAGGAGCGCGACCAGCAGGCGCTGTGTCGCGTGCGGTCGCCCGGCGGTGCGGGGCATGGAGACCTCCGTCGGTCGCGCCCGGAAAGGTGCCGGTGCGGCACCGGCGCGCGGCCATTCTCCGGGCTCTCGCGGTCGAATGCACCCCGCGGCGGGCGGGTTGCGGGTCAGGCGGTCCAGGGGCTCGCGCGGCGCGCGGCCTCGTACTCGGCCTCGGCGCGGCCGAGGTCGCGCCGGAGCACCTGCTCGCGTTCCTCGAGGCGTCCGGCTTCCTGGGAGAGGGTGACGATGCGGGTGGCGGCCTCGGCCCGGGCCACCGGATCGAGCTCGCCGCGCACGAGGTCGGCCACGAGCGTGGTCCGGTCCTGCCGGGCCCGCTCGAGTTCCTGCTCCGTACGCGCCAGTTCGGACCGGAGCGCGCGCACCCGGTCCGCGAAGACGAAGAGTTCGCGGCCGGCGAGCCAGGCGGCGTGGAACTCCGCTTCCTGCTCGAGGGGGCAGACCGAGGGGAAGGCGGCGCCGCGCTCGCCGACGCGGAAGCCCGAGAGCGGGGTGCAGAAGCGCGCGATGCCCTCGTCGTAGCCGGCGCGCCAGGCCGCCTCGTCCACGGCGACGCCGTGGTCGGCACAGGCCAGACGGTGATCGAGCAGGCGCGGCGGGGCGTGCCCCGCGAGACCGTCGGCGAGGCCGACGGAGCGCCAGTCCCCCACGAGGCACTGCTTCTCCGAGAGGCTCGCGCAGCCGCCGGCGAGGAGCGCCGTCGCCGCCCAGGGCAGCAGCAGACGCGGGATGCGGGACATGTTCGGCTCCGGCTCACGGGTCGGCTGCAGTATGGCTCACGCTCCGGTCGTCCGCCGGCGCGCCCCCGCGGCCCGGGTCGCCCGCCGCGGTCGGTATACTCCCGCCATGTCCGCCGCCGCGCCCCCGACCGGTCTCGACGACGCGCTCCGCGAGACGATCCAGTCCGCCTACCGGGCCTGGCTCGCGGCCCGCGGCTTCGCGCCCCGGCGTGGCCAGCGGCTCATGGTCGCCGAGATCGCGCGCACGCTCGCCGCCATCCCGCGCGACGACGACGGCACGCGCACCGCCGGGACCGACGCGCCCCACGTCTGCGTCGTCGAGGCGGGGACCGGTACCGGGAAGACGGTCGCCTACGGCCTCGGTGCGATTCCCGTCGCCGCCCGCGCCGGCCTGCGCCTGGTCGTGGCGACGGCGACGGTCGCGCTCCAGGACCAGCTCATGGACCGCGACCTCCCGGACCTGCACCGCAACGCCGGCCTGCCCTTCTCCTGGGCGCTCGCCAAGGGCCGCGGCCGCTACGTCTGCCCGGCGCGCCTCGATCGGCACGTCAGCGAGGACACGACCGCGGCGCTGCCCGCCGATCTCTTCGGCGGCACCGCCGAGGCCGGGGTCGCGGCGCAGGCGGTCTACCGGGAGATGCTCGAGGCCCTGGCCGACGGCAGCTGGGACGGCGATCGGGAACGCTGGACGCGGAGCGTGGACGACCGGACCTGGGCCGGCGTCACCACGGACCACCGCGGCTGCACCGGCGCACGCTGCACCTTCTTCCGGGACTGTCCCTACTTCCGTGCGCGGGAGCGGATCCACCGGGCCGAGGTCGTCGTCGCGAACCACGACCTCGTGCTCTCGGATCTCGCCCTCGGCGGCGGCGTCGTGCTGCCGCCGCCGGAGCAGACGATCTACGTCTTCGACGAGGGGCACCACCTGGCCGCGAAGGCCATGGGGCACCTGCGGCGCTTCGCGCGAGCCCTCGGAGGCATCCAGACCCTCGACGCCGTGGAGCGGCTCCTCGGCACGCTGGCCCAGCGGACCTCGCGCGATCCCGTCTGCCTCGAGGCGGCCCAGCGCGTGGCCGTGGTCGGCGAGCCCCTGCGCGAGGGCCTGCGCCGCGCCCTCGCCCTGGCCGAGACGCTGCCGGCCCTCGCCGATCCCGGCCCCGGACGCTTCCGCGACGGGGACCGCAGGCCCCTGCATCGCTTCGCCCACGGGGACGTGGGGCCCGAATGGCGCGCCCTGGCGGCCGAGCTCGCGGCGGGGCACGGCGAACTCGCCGCGGCCCTCGACACGGTGCGCGAGCGCCTCCGGCGCATGCTCGAGGAGAACGCCGGCCAGCGCGAGGAGCTCGAGGCCTGGAGCGCCGGGCTCGGCCAGTACGCGGGGCGGGTGGAGGGCGCCGCCGCGCTCTGGGAGGACTTCGCCCGCGAGGGCGAGCCGGTCCAGGCGCGGTGGATCGCCCGCGTGGAGGGAGGCGAGAGCCTCGACGTGGAGTTCCAGAGCTCACCGCTCGACGCCGCCGCCGCGCTCACGGAGGCGCTCTGGGACCGCTGCCACGGGGCCGTGGTGACCTCCGCGACGCTCGCGTCCTCCGACGGCTTCCTGCGCTTCGTGGAGAACACCGGCGTTCCGGAGAACGC
>JAZBPF010000060.1:0-2374 GCA_036351515.1 Pseudomonadales bacterium
CCTCCGCTCGCGTAGGGTCATGGGGTCGGTCGCCGCCAGGCGTGTGATCGACCTACACGTCCCGATCCTCGGCCTTCCGTCACGAAGGGGCGCACGGGAGGGGTCCGGGGAACGGAATCCGGTGCGGGGAACGATCCTCCGCGCCTCATCCCGAAGGGCGGGCCGCTCCAGGAGCGTCGCGTCCGCGGGACTCACGGGTCCGGACGACGGGCTGCCTCGCGCGGCGCCGTCTCCGATACCGGAACCGCATTCCGTTCGCGCCCGAGCGCGCCGACGGGGCAATCTGTCGTCGAGTTCCGGCCATGGTTCCGGCTCCGCGGGTCCCGAACGCCATGGGGGAACGCGCATGAGCGTCGAGAACGTCGAGCAGGAACGGACGACGGAACAGTGCTTCGGGGCCGATCCGGTCGAATGCCGGGACAGCGGCCACTACACGGAAGAGTACGTCGGCGGCCTCGTCGACAAGTGGGACGACTACATCGACTGGGATTCCCGCGTCGCCTCGGAGGGGGACTTCTTCATCGAACTGCTCCGGGCCCGGGGCGCGCGCCGGATCCTCGACGTGGCGACGGGCACCGGCTTCCACTCCGTACGGCTCATCGAGGCCGGCTTCGAGGTGGTCAGCTGCGACGGCAGCCCGGAGATGCTCCAGAAGGCCTTCGGGAACGGCTGCCGGCGCGGCCACGTGCTGCGCACCGTGCAGAGCGACTGGCGCTGGCTGAACCGGGACATCCACGTCCACTACGACGCGATCGTCTGCCTCGGGAACTCCTTCACCCACCTCTTCGACGAGAACGACCGGCGCAAGGCCCTCGCCGAGTTCTACGCCACCCTCAAGCACGACGGGATCCTGATCCTCGACCATCGCAACTACGACGCGATCCTCGATCACGGCTACTCGAGCAAGCACCGCTACTACTACTGCGGGGAGGAGGTGAGCGCCTATCCGGAGCACAGCGACGAGGGGCTCGTGCGCTTCCGCTACGACTTCCACGACGGCTCCACCTACCACCTGAACTTCTTCCCCCTGCGCAAGGCCTACACGCGCCGGCTCCTGCGGGAGGTGGGCTTCCAGCACATCGAGACCTACGGCGACTTCCAGGAGACCTACCGCGAGTCGGAACCGGACTTCTTCATCCACGTCGCCGAGAAGGCCTACCGGGAGGATCCGGACCGTGCATGACGTCGCCGAACGCGCCATCGAGACCGCACGCAGCTACTACGACAGCGACGACGCGGATCACTTCTACGCCAGCATCTGGGGCGGCGAGGACATCCACGTCGGCCTCTACAGGGCGGACGACGAACCGATCGCGGACGCCTCGCGCCGCACCGTCGCACGCATGGCCGAACTCGCCGGGCCGATCGACGCCGGAACGCGCGTGCTCGACATCGGCTCGGGCTACGCCGGATCCATGCGCTGGCTCGCGCGGCACCACGGCTGCTCCTGCGTCGCCCTGAACCTGTCGACGCGCGAGAACGAGCGCGCCCGCGCCCTGAACGCGGAGCAGGGGCTCGCGGAGGCCATCGAGGTGGTGGACGGGGCCTTCGAGGATCTGCCCTTCGACGACGAACGCTTCGATCTCCTCTGGTCCCAGGACGCGTTCCTGCACAGCGGCGACCGGGAGCGGGTCCTCTCGGAGGCGGCGCGGGTGCTCGCCCCCGGCGGGCGCTTCGTGTTCACCGACCCCATGCGTGCCGACGCCTGCCCCGAAGGCGTGCTCGATCCGATCCTCGAGCGGCTCATGCTCACGGATCTCGGCTCGCCCGGCTTCTACCGCGCCACCCTCGAGCGCCTGGGGCTGCGCTGCGTGACCTTCGAGGATCACTCCGACCAGCTGGTCACGCACTACGGCCGGGTGCGCGAGGAACTCCTGGCGCGGCGCCAGGAGCTGGCGGGGCAGGTCAGCGACGCCTACGCGGAGCGCATGGCCCGGGGGCTCGCCCACTGGGTCGAGGGCGGCCGTGCCGGCCACCTGGTCTGGGGCATCTTCGTCTTCGAGAAGTCCTGAGGGCCTCAGCCCGGGACCCGCTCGAAGCGCGGTACCCCCTCCGGGACGCTGTGCCACGGCTGCGCGTCGCAGCAGTAGATGGCCATCTGGGGCCCCTCGTAGAGCGAGGGGTCGTCGAAGGTGCCGACGCGCAGGATCACGGCGCCGGGCAGTCCCGGCGCGCGGGTCGCCAGCTGCGTGCCGCAGGTGCCGCAGAAGGCGCGGGTCACGGCCCCCTCGAGGTCGCTGCGCGCGAAGGTGCGGGGTTCCCCCCGCGTATAGCGGAAGCTCCCCTCGGGCATGGCCATGACCGTGTTCACGCCGCCGCCGGTCGTGTACTGGCACTCGCGGCAGTGGCACTGGCCCCGGAAGAGCGGCTCGCC
>JAZBPF010000061.1:0-2935 GCA_036351515.1 Pseudomonadales bacterium
GAACATGTAGCCGCTGTTGTTCGTGGCGACGGCGGAAAGGCCGGCGAGGGAGGGCGGCAGGCTGCGCCCGGCGAGCAGGTAGTCGGCGCTCTGCTTCCGGCGCACGAGGACGGAGGAGAAGCCGACCCCGACGAACAGGAGCAGGAACGCCACGAAGCTCAGCTGCGTGGCCATGCGGGAGCGATCGTCGGCGAGCCCGGAGGCCCGGGACGACCCACCCTAGCAAGCGTGCTGCGATCGTGCCGCGGTGGGCCTCATTCCAGCGCCAGGACGCGCCCTTCGTGAACGTGGATCGCAGGACGTCCGTGAGCGACCGCCCCCTGAAGCACGGTCTGCGTGCCGGAGCCGTGGATCGATGTGGATCCGTCCGAGAAATGGAGCTCGCACGCGTTCGAGCCCGGCAGCACGTCCGAGGGCGGGGCCATCTGGCTCAGATGCTCCTTGAGCACCAACGCGAGCTCCGGCACCAGCCGGTGCAGGACGCGCCGGAGCCGATGTGCGACCTCGGGTGCCGCCACCCGATTCCTTTGTCCCCAGGCCACCGGCACGTCCTCGCAGGTCGCATCGGGAGCGATCTGGTTCGGAAGCACGATGACGTCCCGTTCGAGACCCAGCGCGAAGTGGGCCCAGAGTGCTTCATGGGCCATCGCCAGGTCCTCGAACTGCGTGGCGTAGGCATACCAGTCCACGGCCCCGTCGAGGGAAAAGGCGTACCCGGCCTCTTCCGGCGTCACCTCCAGTTCGCTCCGGGTGGGCGCCTCCCCCAGGTACCGGACGGCGGCCGTGTCGCGGAGGATCCTGGAGCTCAGCGGGTGGTTGACGCGGAGTTCGTCGGAGATCCGTTCGCCGGTGAAGCGCACCTCGTCGATCGGAGTACCGCGGTCCACGGCGGCGATCCGGTCGGGGGGGAAGAAGTCCACGGCGTGGGTGACCTCGTGATACAGCAGCAGGGCCGCCAGGAGATCCGAGCCCTTCCGGGTTCCCAGGGAGAGTTTTCCGCTTCCCAGTACGGTCCCTGCGAGGACGTAGCGCGCAGGAATGTGGAACTGCAACGCTTCGCCGAAACCGGCGCGGTAGTCCGAGGTCTCCGCGTCGACGTCACCGAGTTGCCCCGAACTGCTGCCGAAGTACAGGGAGTCGAGGTAGATCGCGCCGGTGACCGGAGCGTAGAAGGACGGGCGCAGCGTCCCGATCACGACGCCGGTGACGGATCGGAAGAGGCGCAGGCTCTCCGGAGGGAGTGTGGCGAGTACTTCCCGCAAGCGCGTCGCCATCCAGGGAGCTTCCACCAGGGTCCGATCGAGGATGTCCTCGATGGTGGGGGCGTCGAGCTCCTGGCCGATCAGCGGCAGGGTGGCGGTGGTGCAGCTGGGGCCCGCCCCGTCGACGCCGGGATCCACGAGGCAGGGTCGGAGGACGTCCTTCCAGGGGCCGTGAGGCCGCGCGGGCAGGACGCTCGCGGGAATCCGGAACGGGGCCGGATCGGCCGCCTGCGTGGGCGCGTCGCGTTCCTCGATCTCTGCAGAGACGACCGTGCTGGGGGGCGCCGCAGCGGGAGCACCGGCGCCTCCGCCACAGGCGGACAGGAGTAGCGCGGAAACGAGCAGCCCCGGGCGTCGAAGCCAGACGAATGTCCGCGATGGCTCCCGGTCCTTCCGCATGCTTCCCGATTCCCCCTCCCGCGCGACCCGTGTGGCGTCTCCGGATCGCCGTGCGCAGCTTCTCAGGCTGCCCAAGCTGCGTACAGTCCGCCGGGGCCCCGGGCGTGCCCGCTCGGCCACGGGCAGCAGCGGCTACAGCGAATCCATCGAATCCCGCAATTGCACCCGCGCGCTGCGCTCGCCGCGTCAGGGTCGATCGACCGAGCAGCTTCCTGGTTCCGGTAATGGTCTCGGTGCACCGCGGCGTGTCGTCCGGTGTCGCGAAGCTCCCTGCATCGGATCGGTGAGGTGCCGGAGGGCGCGCAGGCCGTCGAGGGGCCGCCGCCCTGTCTGCCGGGGCACGGCCACGCGCGGGCTCTTCGCGGAGAAGTCCGCGCCCTGGCTCGCGTCCTCGTGCGCCGTCGCGAGGAAGCATGCGACCATGGCCTCCAGGCATCGCTCCGGAGCCAGTCGGAATGGAGTCTGACCTCTGGGTCTGTGTCGCGGAACAGTGGTCTCCGGGAATCGGAGATCCGAGCGTCATGGGGTGGCTCACCGTGGTCGCCTACGGAGGCGCCGCCGCGGCCGGTGCGCGGGTGGCACGGTTCGCGCGCGGGGGGCGGATCGGCCCGAGACCGGACCTGCAGTTCCTGTTCTGGACGGGCGTCGCGATCCTCTACGGCCTGCTCGCGGTGAACAAGCAGCTCGATCTGCAGTCCGCGTTCACGGCGGTGGGGCGCTGTCTCGCCCTGCGGGACGGTTGGTACGAGGATCGCCGTCTCGTACAGATCGGCTTCATCGTCGGTCTGGCCTGCGTTGCCGCGGCTGGCGTCGCGCTCGCGGCCTACGGCTTCCGCGCCATCCTGGCCGGCAATCGCCTGGCCTTTCTCGGTCTCCTCCTGACGACCACGTTCGTCCTCGTGCGCGCCGTCGGCTTCCATCACGTGGACTCGCTGATCTCGGCGCGGGTGCTGGGTCTTCGCATGAACTGGGTGCTGGAGCTGAGCGGGATCGCGCTGGTGACCGCAGCGGCGTTCGGTCGGTGCCGCGAGCGCGTAGATCCGGACCAGTCCGCGACCTGACCCCGGCACGGCGTCCGTCTGCCCGGGATCTCGGGCGCGGTGCTCTCTCAGTGGACGTCGTGGCCCGCGTCGGGAGACACGTTGCCGTCGGCGGGTGTCACCGGCGAGGCGAGGGCGGCGTCGAGCAGATCGCGCGTGAGCTGGTCGATGGATTCCGAACTCCGGCCGAGCATGCGCGTGCGCACGGCCATGGCCATGGCGAGCGCCTGGAGC
>JAZBPF010000062.1:0-2320 GCA_036351515.1 Pseudomonadales bacterium
CGGAGCGCCGCGAAGGCGGTCTGCAGGGTCTTCTCCGGATCGCGGCTGAAGGGCGTGCGGTGTGCGAACACCGCCCGGTTCAGCACCAGCCGGCGCCGGGTCCCGCTGTCGTTCGTGAACGCGAAGATCGGCGCGGTCCGGGGATGGCACGCGGTGACGTGGTCGGCCATGACGCCGCGACGGGTGATCACGACGATTCCCTTCGCGTCGAGGGATTCGGCGAGTTCCACGGCGGACCAGGCCAGGTTGCGCTTCTCGTCGCTGCGCTCGAGACGCCGCGCGAAGCCGAGGCCCGGGTGGCGCTCGCTCGCCCGGGCGATCGCATCGAGATAGCCGACGGCGCGCAGGGGATGCTTCCCGACCGAGGTCTCCCCCGAGAGCATCACCGCGTCCACCTCCTCGTAGACCGCATTGGCGACGTCCGTCACCTCCGCGCGGGTCGGGATCGGGTTCTCGATCATGGACTCGAGCAGGTGCGTGGCCACGATCACGCGCTTGCCCTGCTCCTGGCACAGACGGACGATGCGCCGCTGCACGTTGGGCAGCTCCGCGAGATCGATCTCCACGCCGAGGTCCCCGCGCGCCACCATGACCCCGTCGGCAGCGCGGACGATGGCCTCGAGGTTCGACACGCCCTCCGCGTCCTCGATCTTCGCGATGATGCGCACCTTGTTCGCCTTGCGCCCCAGCCGTTCCCGCAGCATCTCCACGTCCTCGGCCCGGCGCACGAAGGACAGGGCGATGAAGTCCACCTCCATGGCGACGCCGAAGTCGATGTCCGCCGCGTCCTTCTCCGTGATGGCCGGCAGATTCACGCGGATCCCGGGCAGGTTCACGTGGCGCTTGGAGCCGAGGCGCCCGCCGTCGAGGACCCGACAGGTGAGGTGCACCCCTTCCTTCGAGAGCACCTCGAGGTTGATCAGGCAGTTGTCCACGGTGATCCGGTCCCCGGGATGAACCGCGTCGACGAGCTCGGCGTAGTTCACGTGGATCGACCGTTCCTCCACGTCCACGTCGTCGCGCACGGTCAGGGAGATCACGTCCCCGCTCGCGAGATTCAGGTCGTTCGGCAGATCGCCGGTGCGGATCTCCGGCCCCTGGGTGTCGAGGAGCACCGCCACGGGCCGATGGGTCTTCCGGTTGAGCGTGCGTACCCAGTTCACGACGCGCTTCGCGGAGGCGTGGTCGGCGTGGGACATGTTCAGGCGTACGACGTTCATGCCCGCCGCATGAAGGCGCTCGAGCATCGGGTAGCTGGCCGTGGCGGGGCCGATGGTGCACAGGATCTTGGTGCGGCGCATGGTGCTTCCGTGCTCCGTGGCGGTCGGATTCAGGGGGCGAGCGCGTCCGCGGGTTCCGCGGGCGCGGCGGACGGCGACGGGACCGTGACACGCGTCCAGAAGGCCTCCGCGAGGCGCCGCGCGTCCGCCGGAGCGCAGCGCTCGGGCGTCCACTCCGGCGGCAGCAACCCGCGCCACGCCGGCTGGGCGAAGCGCCGGTCGACGAGACACACGACTCCGGCGTCCCCCTCGGTGCGGATGAGGCGACCGGCCGCCTGGAGCACGCGGGTCATCGCGGGGAAGCGGAAGGCGACGTCGAAGCCGTCGGCGCCATGATAGTCCTGCACGGCCCGACGTTCGACGTCGGGCGCCGGCAGGGGCAGGCCGGCGACGACGACGCCCACGAGGCAGTCTCCGGGAAGATCGATGGCCTCGCCGAAGAGCCCGCCGGCCACGGCGCAGGCGACGCGCGTGCGACCGTCGGGCCGCGCGAGGGCGTCGAGGAAGGCCGCCCGCGCCGCCTCGTCCATGGCCGGGGTCTGCACCGGAACCTCGGCCTCGGGCAGGTGCTCCGCGAGGGCCTCCCCGAGGCGCGCGGCGAAGGCGAAGGACGGCGCGAAGACGAGATGATGGCCCGGCCGGGCCCGCACGAGGCCGACGAGGAGCAACGTCAGCGCCGGCAGCGCCGCCTCGCGTCCCGCGTGGCGCAGATCCAGGTCCGGGACCAGGAGCACGCGTCGCCGCTCCGGCGGGAAGGGACAGGGCAGACGCAGCAGCGTCGTGTCCTCGGGAAGCCCGAGGAGCGCACGCGTCTGCGCCAGCGGAGACAGCGTCGCCGAGAACACCACGCATCCCGCGAGTTCGCCAACGAGCGTTCCGAGGCGCGGCCCTGCGGCGAGGCAGCGCAGGCGGAGCACGGGACCGGCAGGACCGTCCTCCCGGAGCAGGCGCCAGGCCGCGCCGTCGGGCCCCGCCGCGAGGCCCGCCGCCTCGAGGAAGCGCAGGAGCTCGCCCAGCAGCCGCTGGACCCGGGGCACCAG
>JAZBPF010000063.1:0-16123 GCA_036351515.1 Pseudomonadales bacterium
CACGCTCCTGAACCGGGAGGCCCCCGAGTACATCCGCTTCGTGAATCCGTCGGACTACCGGATCGCGGAGGAGGCCTGCGGCTCCTGTCACCTGGAGATCATCCGGGCGTCCGTGCGCAGCCTGCATTCCACCGGCGCCATGCTCTGGGGCGGCGCCGCGTACAACAACGGGATCCTGCCCTACAAGCAGTACCTCCTCGGCGAGGCCTACGATCGCGAGGGCGAGGCCGTGGCGCTCAAGGGCCCGCTGCTGCCGGAGGTGCTGGCGGAGCAGCTGCAGGACGAGAAGGGCATCCTGCCCGTGCTCTATCCCCTGCCGGCCTGGGAGACGGTCAAGCCCGGGGACGTCTTCCGCGTCTTCGAACGCGGGGGCCGCAACATCACCAACCTGTTCCCCGAGACCGGCCTGCCGAACGCGCTCGGCCTGCTCCAGCGCATCGAGGAGCCGGGGCGGCCCGACATCCGCCAGTCGAACCGGGGCCCGGGCACCGGCGCCCGTATCGCCGTGCCGCTCATCAACGTCACCAAGACGCGCCTGAACGACCCCTTCACCTGGTTCCTCGGCACGAACGACCAGCCCGGGGACTACCGCAGCTCGGGCTGCGCGTCCTGCCACGTGGTCTACGCGAACGACCGGGATCCGCGGCACTCGGCGGGCTATGCGCGCTTCGGGCACGACGGTCGCACGGCGACCGTGGATCCCACGATCCCGAAGGACGAGTCGGGGCACCCGCTGAAGCACGCGTTCACCAGTGCCATCCCGACGAGCCAGTGCATGATCTGCCACATGCACCAGCCGAACATGTTCGTGAATTCCTACCTCGGCTACACCATGTGGGACTACGAAGCCGACGCGCCGCACATGTGGCCGGAAGAGCAGCAGTACCCGAGCTTCGAGGAGATCCGCGAGGTCAACGACCGCAACCCCGAGGGCGCCGCGCCGCGCGGCAAGTGGGGCGACCTCGAGTTCCTCAAGGGCGTCTGGGAGATGAACGACCAGCTCCAGGACACCCAGTTCGCCGACTACCACGGGCACGGCTGGAACTTCCGTGCCGTGTTCAAGCGGGACCGGAAGGGGAACCTGCTGGACGCCGAGGGGGACGTCGTCGCCGACGACGATCCGGAGAAGTTCGACAAGGCCGTGCACCTTTCCTCGATCCACGTGGACGTCGGCATGCACTGCGTCGACTGCCACTACGACCAGGACAACCACGGCAACGGCCACATTCAGGGCGAGGTGGCCCTCGCCGTGGAGGTCGACTGCAAGGACTGCCACGGCACCGCGGACGCCTACCCGAATCTCTACACCTCCGGCCCGGCGGCGCTCGAGGGCGGCAAGGACCTGTCGACGCTGCGGACCCCGGACGGGCGCCTGCGCTTCGAATGGCTGAACGGAAAGCTCTACCAGCGCTCCATGCTCGACCCCGACCTCGAGTGGGAGCTCTCGCTCGTGAAGGACTCGGTCGATCCGCAGCACGCCGGCTACAACGCGAAGGCGGCACGCGCGAAGCTCATGAGCGACGACACGGACTCCCTCGCCTGGGGGACGGACGTGGCGCCCGAGGACCGGGCCCACCGGTACGAGGAGATGGAGTGCTACACCTGCCACACCTCGTGGACCACGAGCTGCGGCGGGTGCCATCTGCCCATCGAGGCCAACTGGAAGACGGAGCGGCACCACTACGAGGGCGGCGAGAGCCGCAACTACGCCACCTACAATCCGCAGGTGGCCCGGGACCAGATGTTCCTCCTGGGCCGCCGCGGTCCGGCGAAGGGCGGCAAGATCGCGCCGGTGCGCTCGTCCTCGGCGCTCGTGCTGTCGTCCACGAACGCCAACCGGGAGAAGATCTACATCCAGCAGCCGCCGATCGCGGCCAGCGGCTTCTCCTCCCAGGCCTTCAACCCCCACTTCCCGCACACGGTCCGCAAGACCGAGACCAAGCAGTGCACGGACTGTCATCTCTCGGAGGAGAACGACAACAACGCCATCATGGCGCAGCTGCTCATGTTCGGGACCAACTTCGTGAACTTCGTCGGCTACAACGCCTGGGTGGGCGGGGCCGGCGAGCTCACGGCCGTGCAGGTCACGGAGTGGGACGAGCCGCAGGCGGTCATCGGCTCCTACCTCCACCGCTACGCCTACCCGGACTGGTACGCCGAGCACGAGGCGCGGGGCCGGGTCCTCGAGACCGGCTACAGCCACGGCAGCGGGGAGGTCGGCTGCCTGCAGCTCCGCGGCGAGTACCTCTACGTCGCCGAGGGGCGCCGGGGCATGCGGGCCTACGACGTGGCGAACGTGGCCAACAAGGGCTTCTCCCAGCGCATCGTCACCGCGCCCTTCAGTCCGCTCGGGCACGACACGCGGGTCGAGAGCGAGAACGCCACCTGCGTCGCGCTGCCCACGAACCAGCCGATCCATCCGGACCGGAACGAGGGGGTGCTCATGCGCGAGGTCAACCAGGAGCTGCCCTTCCATCCGCTCTACGACTACGCGCTGATCTCCGACGCGGAGGAGGGCCTGATCCTCGTCGACGTCAACACGCTCGCGGACGGGGAGCCGCGGAACAACTTCCTCGAGCGGTCCGTGACCTGGAACCCGGACGGAATTCTCGATGGCGCCCGGCACCTCACCGTGGGCGGCCACTACGTGTACGTGACCACGCCGCGTGCGGTCGTCGTGGTCGACCTCGACGATCCGCGGGCGCCGCGGCTCGCCGCCACCGTGCCCCTGCAGGATCCGCGGGCGACGGCGCTGCAGTTCCGCTACCTCTTCGTCACCACGGCCGCGGGCCTCGAGGTGGTGGACGTGACCGAACCCACGGCGCCGCGCGTGGTCGCGGACAGTCGCGTGGCGCTCGCCGACGCGCGCCGCGTCTACGTGGCCCGGACCTACGCCTACGTGGCGGCAGGCCCCGACGGCCTCGTCATCGTCGACGTGGAGCAACCGGAGGCCATGCGCGAGTACCGGCGCTTCGACGGCGGCGGAGCCCTCGTGGACAGCCAGGACGTGATCGTGGCGACCACCAACGCGACCCTCTTCGCCTACGTCGCGGACGGGCGGGGTGGCCTCAAGGTGATCCAGCTCACGGCGCCGGACACGCAGCCGAAGTTCTACGGCTTCTCGCCGGAGCCGGAGCCACGGCTCGTCGCGAGCTATCCCACCGGAAAGCGCGCCCTCTCCCTCTCCAAGGGTCTCGACCGGGATCGCGGGGTGGACGAGACCGGCGAGCAGATCGCGGTCTTCGGTCGCCGCGGCTCCCGGCCCCTGAACCTCGAGGAGATGCGCCGGCTCTACCTCGACGACGCCGGTCGCCCCTGGTTCGTGACGGACGAGGTGGAGGACGGACGGACCGCGGAGGCGGCCCGAGCAGGCGGCGATGCCGGCACCGCGGGAGGAGGCCCATGACGCGGTCGATGCGGTCGGGGCTCGTGGTCCTCTGCGTCCTCGCGTCCGCCGCGGCCCGGGGGGCCGAGATCACGGACGACGTGCATCTCGGCGTCGCGAGCTGCGCCACGAGCGTCTGCCACGGCAAGCTCTCGCCCCAGGAGGACGAGCACGTCTGGCTCAACGAGTACCGCATCTGGACCGCGGACGACCGGCACTCGAAGGCGTACCGGACGCTCCTGTCCGACGCCTCGAAACGCATCGCCCGGAACCTCGGGCTGCCGAGCGCGCACACGGCGGACGTCTGCCTCGACTGCCACGCGGACAACGTCCCCGCGGAGAAGCGCGGGCCGAAGTTCCAGCTCAGTGACGGGGTCGGCTGCGAGGCCTGCCACGGGGGCTCGGAGCGCTGGATCGAGTCCCACGCGGAGGAGGGAGCGACCCACGCGGAGAATCTCGCCGCGGGCATGTACCCCTCGGAGCAGCCCGGGGAGCGGGCCCGCCTGTGTCTGGACTGCCATCTCGGGGACGTCGACCAGCTGGCCACGCACGACATCATGGGGGCCGGACATCCGCGGCTGGCGTTCGAGCTCGAGGCGTTCACGGCGAATCAGCCGGCGCACTACGAGGTGGACGCCGACTACCGGGAGCGCAAGGGCGAGATCCCCGGGTTCAACCTCTGGCTCACGGGCCAGCTCGACAGCGCGCGACGCTACCTCGAGATCCTCGGCTCCGAGCGCCTCTCCGGCGCTGGCATGTATCCGGAGCTCGCCTTCTACGACTGTCACGGGTGCCACCATCCCATGGACGACCTCCGCTGGGACGCGGATCGGACGGAGGACGGCGTGGGTCCCGGTGCCTTGCGCCTGCAGGATCACAACCTGCTGGTGCTGGAGGCGGTGACCGGCGTCCTCGAACCCGACGCGCGCGCGGAGTTCTCGCGGTTGCGTGGCGCCCTGCTCCGGGCCGGGACCGAGAGCGTCGCGGCCACGCGTGCGGCAGCCGCCGCGCTCCGGGACTGGATCGGCGCGCGCGCCGCGTGGCGCGAGCGCACCGTGGGCGACGACACGGTGCGGGCCGTGCGCCGGGCGCTCCTCGCCCGGGCGGCATCCGGGCGCATGGGAGACTACGCGGCCGCGGAGCAGGCCTTCCTGGCCCTCGAGAGCCTGTCCTACACGCTCGGGGACGTGGACGCCCGCCAGGAGGCCCTGGACCGCCTCTACGGCATCGTCGAATCGGACCGGAGCTACGATCCGTCGGCCTTCGCCCGGGCGGCGCGCGCCGTCCAGGACGGGTTCTGACCCGTGGGCGCGGCCTCGTGAACCCGATCTTCGCGGCCGTCGCCAGCGACCCGGGTCGCGTCCGGTCGCGGAACGAGGACGCGGTGTGCTGGGATCCGCAGCTGCGCTGCGCCATCGTCCTCGACGGCATGGGCGGGCACGCCGGCGGCAGCGAGGCGAGTCGCGTCGGCCTCGAGGCCGCGATCGCGGCCCTGCGGGAGGAGGCGACCGGCAGCGCGGCACTCCGCGCCGCGCACCTTGCGATCGTCGCCTGCGCCGAGGAGCATCCGGAGTGGAAGGGCATGGGCGCCACGGGCGTGCTCGCCCGGATCGGCGACGACGTGGTCGACGTCGCCTGGGTCGGGGACAGTCGCGCCTACCTCTTCCGGGGTGGAGCGCTCTCGCCCCTGACCCGGGACCATTCCTTCGTCGAGAGCCTCGTCGTGCGGGGAGACCTCACGCGGGAGGAAGCACGGCGCCATCCGCAGCGGAACGTGGTCACCCGTTCCCTCGGAATCGGGGATCCCGAGCCGGCGGCCGCGCGGGTCCGGCTGCAGCCCGGAGACGCGGTGCTCCTGTGCAGCGACGGCCTCACGGACGAGCTCCCGGACGAGCAGATCGCCGAGTTCCTCGCGGCCGGCGGGACCCTGCGCAGGCGCGTGGACCAGCTCGTGGAACGGGCCAACGCGGCGGGCGGCCGGGACAACGTGACCGTCGCACTCATCGAGGCCCCGGGCGATCCTTCCCGCAGCGAGACGCTGCGCGCCGTGGCCCTCGGCACGTTCGCGGCGCTCGTCGTCGGCGGGCTCGTCTGGGGACTGAAGACCTTCCTGTGATCCTGCTGAAGCGGAATACCGAGCCATGAGCGACACCAAACCCCGCCTCGTCGGCGTGTCCGTCGATCGCTCCGTCGACCTGGTCGGCGCCGTCACGGTCGGCCGGGCGGAGACGAACGATCTCCGGCTCACCCAGGGCCATCCCTCTCGCGCCCACGCGCGGCTGGAGGTGGAGGGGGGCGACGTCTGGGTCGAGGACGTGGGCTCCACCAACGGCACCTTCGTCAACGGCACCCGGATCGAACAGCGCACGCGGTTGAACCCGGGGGACGAGGTCGCCTTCGACACGGAACGCTACCGCTTCGAGGCGGCGGCCGCGGCCGGGGACCAGGCCACGGTGATGCGTCCCATGCCCGAGCTCGACGCCACGGTCGTCTCGCCGTCGCCGGCGGCCGACCCGGCGCCGCCGGAGGCCGAGGCCCCGACGCCCGCCGCCGAGACCGGGCCCCCGCCAGTGCAGGAGCCGCCGCCGAAGGAGGCCGCGCCGAAGGAACCCGCCTCGAAGGAGGCGGTCGCCGCGGCGTCCGGCGCCCGGCGGCCCGGGAGCTGGGCCGACGCCGGCCCCGGCGACGCCGGCGGCACCCGCATGCTCGACGCCGCGGAACTCGCCCGCTACCAGGCGGAGGAGGGCGCCCCTGCCGAGCTCGCGGAGCCGACCCAGGCGCCGACGCTGCTCGTGCGCAGCGGCGAGGCGGCGGGAAGGCGCATCGTGCTCGACGGTTCCGGCGACGCGGACGTGTGGACGGTGGGCAGCGACGACGATCGGAACGTCGTGCTGCCCGATGCCGGGGTCTCCGGTTTCCATGCGAAGGTCGTCCACGAGGCCGGGCGCTGGAAGGTCATCGACCAGATGTCCGCCAACGGGACCTTCGTGAACGACCGGAAGAGCAACATCAGCTTCCTCGGGGACGGCGATCGGGTCCGTTTCGGCCCCGTGGAGTGCGTCGTCCGACTGCCCGCCGGCCGCGCCGCCGGCCCTGCCCCCGGGGGGGCACGATCCGGCGGCGGCACGAAGTGGATCGCGATCGCGAGCTTCGTGGTCGTGCTCGGTGGCGTGCTCGCGGCCGTCTTCCTGCTCGGCTGAGCCGGCTCGCGGCCGCGCCGCCTCGTGGGAGTCAGCTTCAGCGGCGAACGAGCGACCCGCCGGAGCCGTCGCGGCTGAAGCCTGCTCCCACAGGGCCGCGTCGACACCCGATCGTGGGAGCCCGCTTCAGCGGCGAACGAGCGCCCGACCGAAGCCGTCGCGGCTGAAGCCTGCTCCCACAGGGCCGCGTCGACACCCCATTGTGGGAGCCAGCTTCAGCGGCGAACGAGCGATCGACCGAAGCCGTCGCGGCTGAAGCCTGCTCCCACAGGGCTGTGTCGACACCCCATTGTGGGAGCCGGCTTCAGCGGCGAACGAGCGCATGACCGAAGCCGTTGCGGCGGAAGCCTGCTCCCACAGGCGTCGGAGGCACGCTCCCCGTGGGGCGCAGCCCCTCTCGTCGCGCTTCAGGCCCCGAGCACGAGCTCCGCGATGGTCTCGAGCTCGGCCGTGGAGCGCGCCGATACGAGCAGCGAGGTCACCGGCGTCTCCCGCCAGGCCTCGAGACGCTCGCGGATCCGCTCCTTCGGGCCGACGAGCGCGATCTCGTCCGCGAGCGCGTCCGGAACGGCGCGCGCCGCCTCCTCCTTCTTCCCGGCGAGATAGAGCTCCTGGATCCGCTCCGCCTCCGCCTCGAAGCCGAAGCGGCTGATCAGCTCCTTGTGGAAGTTCCGGTCCTTCGCGCCCATGCCGCCCACGTAGAGCGCGAGCATGTGCTTCACGGGCAGCAGCCCCTGCTCCAGGTCGTCGGTGATGTTCACGACGATGCCCTGGGCGACCTCGAAGTCCGAGCGCGCCTGCTTCAGGGAGTCGGCGTAGACCTCGTTGCGGAAGGGCGAGTAGTACAGGGGCAGCCAGCCGTCGGCGATCTCCGCGGTCTGGGCGACGTTCTTCGGACCCTCGGCGCCGATGAAGATCGGCAGGTCCGCGCGCAGCGGATGGGTGATGGGCTTGAGCGGCTTGCCGAGGCCCCAGGCACCCTCGCCGTGGAAGGGGAGGGGATAGTGCGGACCGTCGTTCGTCACCGGCTCCTCGCGGGCGAGCACCTGGCGGATGATCGAGACGTACTCGCGGGTCCGCGCGAGCGGCTTGGAGAAGGGCGCGCCGTACCAGCCCTCGACCACCTGCGGTCCCGACACGCCGAGGCCGAGGATCATGCGGCCCCCGGAGAGGTGATCGAGCGTGAGCGCCGCCATGGCCATGGCCGTCGGAGACCGGGCGGACAGCTGGCAGACCGCCGTGCCGAGGCGGATCCGGGACGTGTGCGAGCCGATCCAGGCGAGCGGCGTGAGCGCGTCGGAACCGTAGGCCTCGGCGGTCCACACGGAGTCGAAGCCGAGCTTCTCCGCCGTCTGCACCAGCCCGACGGGATCCTTCGGGGGGTGCGATCCCCAGTAGCCGAGCTGGAGGCCGAGCTTCAGGTCCTTCATGGCGTTCTCCCCGGAGTCGTGGACGGTCGCGCCGGAGTATCGCACGGGGCCCGGGGCGCGGAACCCGCTTGCCCGGGGCCGGGGTGCCTGCGATAAGGAAGCGGGAGCGGGGCGAGGGGAGAGGCGATGCGCAGCGGATCCATGCCGGTCACGCGCGGGGCGGAACTGCTCTACGGCCTGGGCTCCGTCGCCTACGGCGTGAAGGACAACGGCTTCTCCTTCCTGCTCATGCTGTTCTACAGCCAGGTGCTCGGCCTGCCCGCGTCGCTCGCCGCCCTGGCCCTGTTCATCGCGCTCCTCTTCGACGCGGTCTCCGACCCGCTCGTGGGCTGGTGGTCGGACAACACGCGCTCGCGCTGGGGGCGGCGTCATCCCTTCATGTACGCGGCGGCGCTGCCGGTGGCCGGCTTCTACTACTTCCTCTGGAACCCGCCGGTGGACGTGGCGGACCCGCAGGCCCTGTTCCTGTGGCTGGTCTGTGCCTCCATCGGGATCCGCTTCCTGGTGACGCTCTACGAGATCCCTTCCACGGCCCTCGTGGCGGAGCTGACGGACGACTACGACGCCCGCACGCGGCTGCTCGGCTACCGCTACATGTTCGGCTGGTTCGGCGGCCTCACGGTGCACTTCCTCGCCTTCGCCGTGTTCCTGCGCGACACGCCCGAGTACCCGAGCGGCGTGCTGAATCCCGCCGGCTACGGCACCTACGGGCTCGTCGCGTCGGGGCTGATCCTCGCGTCGATCCTCGTGTCCTCGGCCGGCCTGCACCGCTACATCCCGCAGCTCCGGCAGGCGCCCGTGCGTGACCGGCGTTCGCCGCTCGAGACCTTCCGCGAGCTGCGGACGACGCTCGCCAACCGCAACTTCCTCGCCCTCTTCCTCGCCGGCGTGTTCGCGGCCGTGGGTGCCGGGGTGGTCACGAACTTCGATCTCTACGTGAACACCTACTTCTGGGAGTTCACGTCCTCGGACATCCAGTGGATCACCCTCTCGATCTTCCTGTCCGCGGCCGCCGCCGCGCTGCTCGCGCCGGTGCTCACGCGGCGCTTCGACAAGAAGCACAGCGCCATGGGGATCTACGTGGTCGCCATCGTCTGGGGCGTCTCGCCCATCGCCCTGCGCCTGGCGGGCTGGTTCCCGGAGAACGACTGGCCCGGGCTGCTGCCGCTCATGGTGTGCGTGAAGATGGTGGAGGTGACGCTCATCATCACCTTCGGGATCGTGCAGTCCTCCATGCTCGCGGACGTGGTGGAGCAGAGCGAGCTGCGCACCGGGCGGCGCGAGGAGGGGCTCTTCTTCGCGGCGCGCACCTTCGCGGCGAAGGCCACCTCCGGCGTGGGGACGCTGCTCGCCGGGGTGATCCTCGATCTCATCGCCTTCCCGCGGGGCGCGAGGCCCGGAGAGGTGTCCGAGGAGGTGCTCTTCGACCTCGGGATCGCCTATGGTCCCACCGTGGCGGTCCTGTACCTGATCGCGCTGGCGACCATGGGCTTCTACCGGATCAGCCGCGCGGACCACGGCGTCCACCTGGCCACGCTCCGGGAGCGGGGCGAGCCGCCGGTGCTCGGCACGGCGTTCACGGACGGGACCCCGGGGCTCCCCGAGGCGCACGCGGCGCTGACGCCGCCCCTCGGACGGCACTGAGGCCGCCTGTCGGCCGGACAGACCAGAAGGGAGGAGCACCATGGGCACGCGCGGACGTCGCAACCGGGAGCTCGGCCTCTCCGAGCTCCTCGCGGATCCGGACCGGGCCCGGGCGCTCCTCTCGCGGCGCGGCCTGCTCGCGGGCGGGCTGCGGCTCGCCGGCGGCGTCACGCTCGCGGCCTCCCTGCCGCCGGGGCTCGCGCCCGTCGCCTGGGCGGCGACGCCGGCCGACACGCTCCTCGCCGAGAAGCCGGGTCTCCGTCTCCTGAACGATCGTCCCCTGAACGCGGAGACCCCGGCGCACCTCCTCGACGACGCGGTGACGCCCGCGGCCCGGCTGTTCGTGCGCAACAACGGCCTGCCGCCGCGGAACGTCGATCCGGACACCTGGACGCTCACGGTGCACGGGGAGGCCTGCGCTCGGCCCCGGACGTTCTCGATCGCCGACCTGCAGCGCGAGTTCGAGACCGTGACGCTGCAGCTCACGCTCGAGTGCGGCGGCAACGGCCGCAGCGAGTTCCGGCCCCGGGTGCCCGGGAACCAGTGGACCACCGGCGCCGTCGGCTGCCCGCGCTGGACCGGCGTGCGCGTGGCGGACGTGCTCCGCGCCTGCGGCATGACCGAGGCGGCCGTCTACGTCGGCTACCTCGGAGCGGACACCCATCTCTCCGGGGATCCCGGCAAGGCGGTCATCTCCCGAGGCGTGCCCGTGGCGAAGGCCCTCGAGCCCGAGTCGCTGCTCGCCTGGGCCATGAACGACGCACCGATTCCCGCCGTGCACGGTGCGCCCCTGCGCCTCGTCTGCGCCGGCTTCCCGGGCTCCGTGAGCGGCAAGTGGCTCACGGAGCTGCTGATCCGCGACCGGGTCCACGACGGCGCCAAGATGGAGGGCAGCTCCTACCGGGTGCCCTGCCGTCCGGTGGCCCCCGGGGCGACGGTGCCCGACGCCGATCTCTGCATCATCGAGGCCATGCCCGTGAAGTCCCTGGTCACGGCGCCGCGCTCCGGCGTCACCGTGCCCGCTGCCGAACCCGTGGCCCTGCGCGGCCACGCCTGGGTCGGCGAGGGCCGCGTCGCGCGCGTGGACGTGAGCGTCGACTTCGGGCAGAGCTGGCGCCCGGCGCAGCTCGAGGCGCCGGCGAACCGCTTCGCCTGGCAGCGCTGGCACGCCGTCGTCCCGCCGCTCGGACCGGGCTATCACGAGCTCTGGTCCCGGGCCACGGACGACGCCGGTCGGGCCCAGCCCATGGTCGTCCCCGGCTGGAATCCGAAGGGCTATCTCAACAACGCGACGCACCGCGTCGCCGTGCAGGCGGTCTGAGGGCGTGAGCGCGCTGCGCGCGGGCCTCCTCCTGCTGGTCCTGGGCTCGGGTCCGGCCGTGGCGGCGCCGGAGATCGATCCGGAGAGCGGCCTCGTGCAGGCCCCGGGCTGGCGCACCGTCGCCGCCCATTGCGGGGCCTGCCACTCCTACCGGCTGGTCACGGCCCAGCGCGGCGACGCGGACTTCTGGCGCGGGCTCATCCGCTGGATGCAGCGCACCCAGAACCTCTGGGAGATTCCGGCCGAGCAGGAGGACACGATCGTCGCCTACCTCGCGCAGCACTACGCCGAGACCGAGGGCGGGCGCCGACCGCCCCTGCCGGCGCGGCTCCTGCCGCCGCTGGAGGACGCCGCCGACGCCCCGGGACGCTGAGCCGTTCCCGCCGCTTCGCGGCGGCGGTAGCATGCGCCACCCCGGCCCGTCTGCCGCGATCATGCGCTGCGTCACCTTCGATCCCTTCCGCACCCTCTCGATTCCCGGCACCCGCTACCTCAAGCCCGAGCACTGGCTCGAGCACGTCGACCTCCTGCGCGAGGCCGACTGGGTGCTCTTCCCCGAGTACTGGCAGGTCAACGCGCTCCACTACGGTCTCGGGGCCCGCATCTTCCCGAGCGTGGCCGCCTATCACCTCGGCCACGACAAGGTCGAGATGACGCGGGTCCTGTCGACGCGCTGGCGCGCCTTCCTGCCGGAGACCCACGTGGTGCCGACCACGGACCCGGAGACGGAGCGGGTGCTGGAGCGCCTGGGGCTGCCCCTCGTGGTGAAGGAGGTCCGCTCGAGCGAGGGCCGGGGCGTGCGCCGCATCGACGACGAGGCCGCGTTCCGCAGCTGGTGCGCCGGGCGCGAGGTGCTCTACGCCCAGGAACTGCTGCCCATCGACCGGGACCTGCGCGTCGTCGTCGTCGGCCGGGAGGTGGTGGCGAGCTACTGGCGGGTGGGCGGGGAGGGGGCCTTCCTGAACAACCTCGCCGCCGGTGCGGAACTGGCCTTCGATCCGGCGCCGCCCGCTGCGCTGCGCCTGGTTCGGGACGTGGCCCGGCGGCTGCGGATCGATCACGCGGGTTTCGACGTTGCAATGGTCGGGGATCGTCCCTACATCCTGGAGTTCAACCGGCTCTTCGGTCACCGGGGCCTGGCGGAGCAGGGCATCCGCGTCGACGCCCTGATCCGTGAGCACCTGGAACGGAGCGCCCGCCCGCGGCACGACGACGGTCGCCCACCGGGACGCCCGCGCGGGCGCCCCCGACGGGCCGCCTGAGCGACGCCGGAGCGTCGAGGGGGCTTCGCGGTCCCTTCACGGTCCGCGATCCAGGCTGCGCGGGCGGTCGCGGCCGGTTGAATCTGCGAATCATTCTCAATACAGTCGCGCGCAAGCACGCTCCGGGGTGCCTCCCGGCAGCACATCCATCGGAAAGCAGGAGAACCGCAGTCCATGACCCCTGAACGCGTCCCTCACACGGTGTTCAAGACCCGCGTCCGCGACGAGTCCGTCGAGGGCCCGAACCCCTTCCGCTGGCAGGACCAGACCACCGAGGACATCTTCGGCGGCCGCAAGGTCGTGGTCTTCGCGCTGCCCGGGGCCTTCACGCCCACCTGCTCGTCCACGCACCTGCCCCGCTACGAGGAGCTCTACGACGAGTTCCAGGCGCTCGGGGTGGACGACATCTACTGCATCTCCGTGAACGACGCCTTCGTCATGTTCCAGTGGTCGAAGGCGATCGGCGCGAAGAACGTGAAGATGCTCCCCGACGGGAACGGCGAGTTCACGCGCAAGATGGGCATGCTGGTGAACAAGGAGAACCTCGGCTTCGGCATGCGTTCCTGGCGCTACGCCATGGTCGTCGAGGACGGCGTGATCCAGAAGATGTTCATCGAGCCCGATTTCGGCGACAACTGCCCCACGGACCCCTTCGAGGTGTCCGACGCGGACACGGTGCTCGCCTGGATGAAGGGCGAGCAGGCGCCGGCGGAGAAGCCGGAGCGGCTCGCCTTCGAGGGCTGAGCCCGCAGCGGAAGCGGGGTCCGGCCAGAGCGCCGGGCTCCGTCCGCGCATGAGCTGATGCAGCGAAGTTCTGGACGCGGGGGCTGACGCGGCCCTTCGATCCGTCCAGAATTCGCGCCGTTTCCCGTGTGCCGCCTCCCGCGGCGCCGAACGAGAGGCCGAGGAGTCGACGTCGCGATGGGCGCGTTCCAGACCGAAGAGGTGCTGTGGATCCGGCACTGGAACGACCGGCTGTTCAGTTTCGGAACGAGCCGCCGGCCGGGGTTCCGCTTCGCGAACGGCCAGTTCGTCATGGTCGGGCTGCAGGTGGACGGCAAGCCGCTCATGCGCGCCTACAGCATCGCCAGCCCGAACTACGAGGACGAGCTGGAGTTCTTCTCCATCAAGGTGCAGGACGGGCCTCTCACCTCCCGGCTCCAGCATCTGCAGGTCGGCGATACGGTGCTCGTGGGCACGAAGCCCGTGGGCTCCCTCGTGCTGTGCGATCTCCATCCCGGCCGCAACCTCTATCTGCTGTCCACGGGAACGGGCATGGCGCCCTTCCTGTCCCTCGTCCGGGATCCGGAGGCCTACGAGCAGTACGAGCACGTCGTCCTCGTGCACGGCGTGCGCCGGGTGAGCGATCTGGCCTATCAGGACTACCTGCGCGACGAGCTGCCCCAGCACGAATACCTCGGCGACGCGGTACGCGAGAAGTTCCTCTACTACCCGACGGTCACCCGCGAGCCCTACGAGCACACCGGGCGCATTCCCGAGCTCATCGACTCCGGCCGGCTGTTCGCGGACCTCGGTCTCCCGCCCCTGGATCCGGCGCAGGACCGCGCCATGCTCTGCGGGAGCATGGCCATGCTCAAGGACGTCTCCGCCTGCCTCGATGGGCACGGCATGAAGATCTCCTCCAGCCAGGGCGAGCCCGGCGACTACGTCATCGAGCGCGCCTTCGTCGGCTGACGCCGGCGTGGCGCCGCGGGGCCGCCTTGCACGGCCCCGCGCGGTTCCGTTGAATCGAGCCATGGACGGCGCCGCCGCACGGGCCGCGGAGCCTGCCCGCTCCGCCCTGCACCACCGCCTCGGCACGCTCGAGCTCCTGGACGAGGAGGGCCTCCACCTCCTCGACGGGCTCGTGGCGGAGCCTCGCTGCCTGCCTGCCGGGACCCTGCTGCAGGAGGAAGGAGGCTCCTGCACGCACACCTGGTTCCTCCTAGAGGGCTGGGCCGCGACGCACCAGACGCTCCGGGACGGCTCCCGGCAGATCATCAACCTGCTCGTGCCCGGCGATTCCGTGGGGCTCTTCGCGGCCTTGTTCCCGAGGGCGAACAGCACCGTGGAACTGCTCACGGACGCGCGCCTGGCACGCGTCGATGCCCCGGCCTTGGTGGAGCTCTTCCGCGAATCCCCGAGCCTCGGGGCCGCGCTCTGCTGGCTCGGGGGGTGCGACGAGCGCTTCCTCGAGCAGCAGGTGGTCCGGGTCGGTCGCCTCGACGCGGGGCGTCGCATCGCCCACCTGCTCCTCGAGCTCCACGTGCGCCTGCGCCTCGGCGGCGCCTCGGAGCTCGAGGCCTGCGCCCTGCCCGTGACCCAGGCCGTCATCGCGGACACGCTGGGCATGAGCCACGTGCACGCCAATCGCAGCTGCCGGCGACTCCAGCGCCTCGGACTCGTCGAGACCGCCGGCGGCCAGCTCCTCCTGCGCGACCGCCAGGGCCTCGCCGACCACTCCGGTTTCGACCCCGCCTACCTGCGGGCCCGCGGGATCGCTCCGGGCATCGCCGAGCGGCTCTGGGCGGCCGGGGAGGCCGCGGATCCGGAGCCGGGTTAACCCAGGTTAAGGAGCGAGCTCCGGGCTTCGTGTTGCCCTCTGGGGTGACGCGGCGCGCCGGAGCGCCGCGGCCCGATTCGAAGCGGAAAGGAGGACACTCCATGAAACGCATCGAGAGGAAACCGACCCTGCGCCTCGCGGTCGCCCTCGCGTCCGGTCTGACGGCCGGTGCGGCGGTCGCCGCCCAGGACGACGTGAATCCGCGCATGCAGCCCGACGGCAGCTGGGTGAGCATCGGCGGGACCGTCACCAGCGCCGGAACGGACGCGTTCATGCTCGACTACGGCGACGGCATGATCACCGTCGAGATGGACGACTGGGACGCCTGGGGCGATGCCTGGCCGATCTCCGCGGGGGATCAGGTGACGGTCTACGGTGCCGTGGACGACGAGATCTACGAGGCGGCCACGATCGAGGCCAGCTCGGTCTACGTGGAGAACCTCAACACCTATTTCTACGCGAGCGCCGCCGACGAGGAAGCGTTCGACGCGTTCTACCTGATGTCGCCCGTGGAGGTCGGCTCCATGACCCTGGTGGGGACCGTCGAGAAGGTGATGCCTGCCCAGGGTGCCTTCGTGGTCGACTCCGACCTGCGCGAGATGACCGTCGACGTCGATCCGCTGCTCTACGATCCGCTCGACGACCAGGGCTTCCAGCAGATCGAGGTGGGCGATCGCGTGAGCGTCACGGGCGTCGTCGACTACGAGATGCTCGACGGCCACGAGCTCGAGGCCACGCAGGTGGTCACCCTCGACACCTCGAGCTGATCGCTCCTCCCCTCGAACGCCCGGTGGCCCTCCGGCCCCCGGGCGGCCTTCCATGAGCCCCCAGATTCTCTTCTCGGACGAGGGACTGCCAGACGCGGAAGCCCTGACGGAGGAGGGCCAGGGCCCACACCAGGATCGAGACCTCACGGCAGCAGCAGTGAGGTCCTTCACGCCCCGGATGCGCGGATCTTCCTCGGGCCGCACGATGTCGTAGAGCGCCTCGACGGTGGTGTCGAACCGTTCCGCGACCACCATGAGTGCCGTGGCGAGAGTGTCATGGTGAGGAGGATCTCCGAGAGATTCAGCCACCTCCGGTCGTACACGGAGGACGCGAGCACGGACACGGTCCGCACGAGCTCGTCGCTCACGGCGAGATCCGGCAGTACGGCGTAACGGAGCCCGCGCAGGGCGGTCCGGATCTTCTCGAGCGGTCGGAACCCCGGCCGCCCCGTGCCCAGGTACTTGTCGCGCATGTTGGCCTCGTGCGACGGCTCGGTCCGCCACCGCGCCGGCGTGGGCCTTCCTCTGCATCCCTGGCTCGTCGCGGCGAA
>JAZBPF010000064.1:0-2649 GCA_036351515.1 Pseudomonadales bacterium
ACGAAGGGGCGGCCGTGGCGCAGGAAGCCCTGCCAGAGGCCGACCGCGGAGAGGGGCAGGGCGACCACGAGCATGACCCAGTGGGCCCAGGCGTCGCCGGCGTGCCCGGACAGGCCCAGCGGGGCGAGGGTCGCGAGCAGGGGCAGCGTGAGACAGTGGACCACGCAGATCCCGGACAGCACCATGGCGCTGAGGTCGATGCGCTTGAGCCGGGACACGGGCACTCCGGGGATCCGTGGAAGGGACGACAGGACACCCCGCCGAACGCCGCCGAGGTTATAACATCACGCTCCTCTCCGCCATGCGCATCGTGCTCCGCGGGCTGCTCCTCGTGTCGTGCGCGCTCGCCGCCACCGAAGGGATCGCGGCACCCGACTGCGCCTCCTGGCGAGCGGAGCTCGACGCCCGGCTCCGCGCGGCGGGCGCCGACGATCCCCGCCAGCATCGGCTCGCCGGCACCCGGTGGCTGCGCACGGACCGCTTCCTCCACGACGCCTGGCGGCGGGCCCGCGAAGCCGGGGACCCGG
This sequence comes from Pseudomonadales bacterium, assembly GCA_036351515.1. Lineage (GTDB taxonomy): Bacteria > Pseudomonadota > Gammaproteobacteria > Pseudomonadales > Azotimanducaceae > JAZBPF01. The sequence goes on from JAZBPF010000064.1 coordinate 528, forward strand.
AGCGCGCTCGCGCCGTGCTCGAACGCATGGCCGCCCTCGACGCGGCCGTGCTCGGACGGACCCAGGACGCGGTCGCCTCGCCCGCCGGGCCCCGTCCCGACGCGGCGACGTGCCGCGCTGCGGCGATCGAGCGGATGCTGCGCGCGCCGCCGGAGGAGGCCCTGCGACCGCCTGACGAATACGTGCACTGGCGCCGGGTGATCGGCCTCTATCCGCTCCTCGTACCCTTCCTGCGCGCCGGCGTCGCCCGCTGGCAGGAAGAGGAGCGGGCGGCGCACGCCGCCGGTCCGCCCGTGCCCGCGCTCCGCTTCGTGCCGCCGGCGGCCAGCGGCGCCTTCGAGACGCCCGACGCGGTGGCGCGGGCCCTGCACGCGGCGGCCGCGGAGCATGCCCTCGGCTGGCCGATGCCGCCGGCCCCGGTGCTCGCGCAGCTCGCCCTCCGCTTCGCGCCGGAGCTCGCCGCGCCGACGGATGCGGAGCACGACCGTCCCGGAACGCTCTCCGGGGAGGACGGCCGGCCGCGGGTGGATCCCGGCACGCCGACGGCGGAGTGGCACGCGCGGCTCGTGCGCTGGGACGGACGGGTCCTGCTCCAGCTCGTCTACACGTTCTGGTTCACGGAGCGCCCGAAGCGCTGGCTCCTCGATCCCTACGGCGGCGCCGTGGACGGCATCGTCTGGCGCGTGACCCTCGCGGAGGACGGCCGCCCCCTGCTCTGGGACTCGGTCCATCCCTGCGGCTGCTTCCACACGGTCTTCCTGCCGGAGGGGCGGCGCCTCGTGCTCCGGCGCACGGATCCCCCGCGGGCCGAGCGGCCGCTGGTGTTCGAAGGCCCGGCGCCGGCGGCGCGCGTTCTCCTTTCCTACGCGTCCGGCACGCACCTGGTCCGGCACCTGGCGTCGGTGCCGGCCGCACCGGCCTCGGCGCGCCGCTACGCGCTGCGCCCCGAGCAGGCCCTGCACGAGGGGCCGAGGCGCGCGCCCTTCGACCGTCACGGACTGCTCGCGGGCACCGGGCGCCTCGAGCGATTCTTCCTCTGGCCGAGCGGCATCCGCAGCCCCGGCGCCATGCGCGCCCGCGGACGGCGGGCCACGGCCTTCGTGGGCCATCGCCACTTCGACGCGGCCGAACTCCTGGGCGGGCTGCTGCGCGTGCGCGTCCCCGGTGAGGCGGAGGCGCTCAGGCGGACGGCGTCGGCCCCATGAGTTCGCGTACCAGAGGATTGGGGAAGCGCCGGCTGGGGAAGATCGCGTAGAAGCGTTCGGCGAGCTCCGGGATGCGGCAATGCTCCACGAGCAGCCCGCCCTGCAGCTCGTCCTGCACCACCACGGGCGGGACGAGGGCGAGCACCGAGCTCTCGCGCGAGAGCAGCCGCAGCATGGCCATGTCGTCCACCTCCGCCTGCACGAGGGGACGGATTCCCGCGAGCTCCATGATCCGGTCGAAGGCGACGCGCAGGTCGCTGTCGAGGCTCGGCAGGAGGACGGGAATCCGGGCGAGGTCCTCGGGGAAGCGCAGGCCGTCCGGCGCCGCGGCGGCGGGCCCCACGAGGCTCACCGGTTGTTCGTCGATGAGCTGGCTGTACCAGGTGGTGGCCGCGTCCCGGGGTACGGGCTGGTTGGCGAGCACGAGGTCGAGGGCGTGCGCCTCGAGCTGCTGCAGCAGCGTGCGCAGATCCCCGGAGCGCACCACGAGCTCCACGTCGCGCCGGTCCACCAGGGGCCGCAGGAACTCGAGCTGGAAGTTCCGCGAGAGCGTCGTGATCGCGCCGATGCGCAGCACCCGGCGATCCGCCGAGCCGGAGCCGCGCAGGGTCTCGAGCAGTTCGTCGCCCGCCTCGAAGATCGTGTCCGCGTAGTCGAGGGCCATGCGCCCGGCCTCCGTGAGCACGAGGCTCCGCCCCCGGCGCTCGAAGAGGTCGTGGCCGAGCCGGTCCTCGAGCTTGCGGATCTGCACGGAGAGCGCGGACTGGGAGAGGTTCAGGCGCTGGGCCGCGGCGGCGAGGCTGCCCTCGTGCGCCACGGCCCAGAAGTAGCGCAGGTGGTGATAGTTCAGGGTGGGCATGGAAGCTTCTACGGAAGCGAACGTTTCCGAAGCCTACCGGATCCGGGGCTCCTCGCCG
>JAZBPF010000065.1:0-2877 GCA_036351515.1 Pseudomonadales bacterium
ACCGCCACGGCGATGGCGAGCACGAGACACACCACGGCGAACCAGGCGGGCCAGGCACCGTCCAGCTGGCGCCCGCCGAGCGTGCCCACGAGCAGCGCCGGGAACAGGACGAAGTAGGTGAGCCGCTCGATCCCGCCCCAGACCGAGGCTTCCACGAAGCGGATGCGCGCGAGGCCGTGGCCGAGGGCGATCAGCACGAGGACGGGGACGAGGGCGTCGACGACGGCAGGCACGATCCGGGAACGGCGTCACGAAGGGGTCACGGCGGCCGCGCATGGTCGCACGGGAGCGCCCGAGGCGGAACGCGAGGAGGGAGCATGCGCCGTTCGACCATCGTCACGATCACGCTCTGTGCGGCCCTGGCCGCGGGCCCCGCGGCCGGCGAGACGGCCCGCGGCACGGTCTTCGAGGACCGGAACGCCGACGGCGTCCGCGACCCCGGCGAGCCCGGCATCGCCGGCGTGCTGGTCTCCAACGGCCGCGAGGTGGTGGTCACGGACGCCGCCGGCGACTACCGCATCGACCTCGAGGCGCCGGCGGTGCTGTTCCTCACGAAACCCGCCGGCTACGGCACGCCGGTGAACGAGTACCAGCTGCCCCGGTTCTACTACCTGCACCAGCCGGAGGGATCGCCCGAGGGCCTGCGCTACGCGGGTGTCCCGCCGACGGGCCCCCTGCCCGAGCGCATCGACTTCCCGCTCCTGCCCATCGACGAGCCGGAACGCTACGAGGCCCTGCTCATCACCGATCCGCAGCCCATGACCGACGCGGAACTCGACTACGTGCGCGACAGCTTCGTGGCGGAGGCGATCGGTACCGAGGCCCGCTTCGGCATGACCATGGGCGACATCCTCTTCGACGATCTCTCCCACTTCCCCCGCTACAACGCCCTGATCTCCCGGATCGGGATCCCCTGGTACAACGTGCCGGGCAACCACGACATGAACTACCTGGCGACCTCGGACGCCGGCGCCCTCGAGACGTTCAAACGCTGGTACGGCCCACCCTACTACTCCTTCGACGTCGGTCTCGTGCACTACGTGGTGCTCGACAACATCGAGTACGAGGGCGCGGCGGCGGAGACCGATTCCTACCGCCGGGCCGGCGCCTACAAGGCGAGGATCACGGAGCCGCAGCTGGAGTGGCTGCGCAACGACCTCGAGCGCGTCCCCGAGGACCGCCTCGTGTTTCTCGCCATGCACTCGCCGCTCGAGACCGTGGCCTCCCCGGACTCCCCGAGCGCGAACACGAGCAACCGCCGGGAGCTGTTCCGCATCCTCCGGGGCCGCGACCACCTCTACTCCGTCGCCGGGCACACGCACACGAACGAGCACCACTACTTCGACGAGGACGACGGCTTCCCGGGGCCCGGGGAATTCCATCACCACGTGCTCTCGGCGGTGTCGGGCTCCTGGTGGAGCGGTCCGCTGGACGCCGACGGCATCCCCTCGAGCGTGCAGCGCGACGGCAGTCCGAAGGGCTACCACGTGCTGACCATCGACGGCACCGAGCTGTCGATCCGCTACAAGGCCCTCGGGCGTCCCGCCGACTACCAGATGCGGATCCTCTTCGACGCGGACCACCATCTGCGCTCGCCGGACACGCTCCGGGACTTCCGGCCCGGCGAGCTCCTCGACGGGCGCCTGAGCGTGGACGCCGTGCCCTCCGCCGACCTGCTCGTGAACCTCTTCGACGGCGGCCCGCGCTCGCGGGTGACCGCGGTGATCGGCGACCGAGCGCCGCTGGCACTCGAGCGCGTGCTCGCGAAGGACCCCTTCGTGGAGCGCCTCTTCGCGCGCCACGCGGACACGCGCAGGAGCTGGGTACAGGCGGTGACCTCCGGCCACCTGTTCCGCGCAGGGCTCCCGGAGGACCTCGGCCCCGGCACGTACGCGGTGACCGTGCGCGCCGAGGACGAGTTCGGGCAGGTGCACCACGGCCACGCGGTGCTGGAGTTCATCGGCAGCTCCGCGCCCTGAGGCATCCTCAGGCGTCCTCCGCCGCCCAGCGCAGGAGCTCCCGGCGCAGGGCCCGGCCGAAGCCGAGGAAGCCCGCGACACCCGGAAGTCCCGGGAACACCGGCCGCCAGACCGTCTCCAGGAAGGCGTCGTCCACGGCGGCCGCCGTGAAGGCGAAGGCGCCGATGCCGACGATGACCACGGCAGCGCTGACCCCACCCATGGCCACGACCAGGGGCAGGCGCGACTCCGGGTCGGGCGAGGGGCCGAGGAGCCGCAGGCAGAGGTCGGGGAAGCGGTAGAGGAAGAACGCGAGGGCCGCCGCGGCGATCGCGTAGACGACCTGCAGCGATGCGATCGCGAGCAGGCCGAGGGCCGCAGAGACCAGCGCCCCCACCCCGGCCGCGCCGAAGGCGCCGAGGAGCAGCCGGCCGCTCACGGGGCGGGCTCGATGCGCCCGCTGCCGCCGAGTACCCGCACCTCGCGCTGCGGGAAGGGGATCGACACGCCGGTCTCGCGCAGCGCCTTCCAGATGTCGTAGAGCAGGTCGGCCCCCACGCGGTTCCGACCGTCGTCGATGCCCTCCATCCAGAACTCCACCAGGATGTCGATGCCGGACTCGCCGAAGCCGGCGATCTCCGCGTCCGGACGCTCCTCGATCGGCACGTCCGGCCCACTCAGCACCGAGGGATGCCTCCCGACGACCTCGCGCAGGAGCGGGAAGAGCGCGTCCAGATCGGTCTCGTAGGCCACCTGGAACTCGAGCGCGTAGCGCTGCTTGGGATTCGAGTGGGTCCAGTTGACGAAGGTCTCGGTGATGAAGCGCTCGTTCGGGACCATGACCTCCTTGCCGTCGAAGGTCTCGATGACGCTGTAGCGCATGTTCAGCTGCGAGACGCGGCCGAGGGGCCCTTCCTCG
>JAZBPF010000066.1:0-21431 GCA_036351515.1 Pseudomonadales bacterium
ACCATACGCCGCCCTCGCGGCGGCGCCCCCGGCCCGGCGCGGTCGCCGCACGGAGTCGGGCATGCGCGAGCGCATCGTCGCCGCCAACTGGAAGATGCACGGTTCGCGGGCCTTCCTGGAGCGCTGGTTCGAGGCCGTGACGCGGCCCGGGCTCCCGCCGGGCGTCCGCGTGGTCGCCTTCCCGCCCATGGTCCTCCTCGCGCCCGCCGTGGCCGCGGCGACGGAGTCTCCGGTGGCGATCGGCGTGCAGACCCTGCACCCGGAACCGGAGGGCGCCTTCACGGGCGAGACCTCCGCGGAGCTCGCCCGGGACGCGGGCGCCGGCTGGGCCCTCGTCGGCCACTCGGAGCGTCGCCTGCTCTTCGGCGAGTCGGACGCCGCCGTCGTCGCGCGCATGGGCGCCGCGGCGCGGGCCGGCCTCCGGGCGGTGCTCTGCGTCGGCGAGACCCTGGCACAGCGTCGGGCCGGTGGGGCCGAGCGCGTGGTGCTGGAACAGCTCGGCGCCGTGCTCGAGGGGGCCCCGGAGGCGCTCGCCGCGGTCGCCTACGAGCCCGTGTGGGCCATCGGCACCGGCGAGACGGCGACACCGGAGCAGGCGCAGGCGATGCACGCGGTGGTGCGCGAGGCGCTCGCCGCGGTGGACCGGCAGGAGCTGCCCGTGCTCTACGGCGGCAGCGTGAAGACGGACAATGCGGCCGCGCTGCTCGCGTGCCCGGACATCGACGGCGCGCTCGTGGGCGGCGCGTCCCTCGACCCCGAACAGTTCCGCGCCATCGTGGGCGCGGCGGTGGAGTGACATGGAAACGATCGAACTGGTACTGCGCATCCTGCTGGTGATCGACGCGATCGCCCTCATCGGGCTCGTGATGATCCAGCAGGGTCGCGGGGCGAGCATGGGGGCGGCCTTCGGGTCCGGGGCGTCCCAGACCATGTTCGGCTCCGCCGGCGCGAGCTCCTTCCTGACGAGCCTGACCGCCTGGCTCGCCGCGGCGTTCTTCGCCCTCACCTTCGGCCTCGCCTGGTCGGCCCGGGAACGGGCCGAGGCGCTCGGCACGGCGGGGATCCCGGAGGTGCCCGCGGCCGAGGCCCCGGCGCCGGAGCCGGCCCCCGAGGAGGAGTTCGAGGTCCCGGCGCTCGACGCCGAAGTCCCCGCACGGCCGGAGTCCGGGGACGGTGGCGGCGACGTGCCGGCGCTGGAGAACGGTGCGGCGGACGAGGCGACCGGCGCCGCCTCGGAAGTGCCGGAGACGAAGCCCGAGGACGCTTGAATTCGTCGCGGGAACGTCTAGAATCGCGCTCCCCGAAGCCGAAGTGGCGGAATTGGTAGACGCGCTAGCTTGAGGGGCTAGTGGGCTTTTTGCCCGTGGAGGTTCAAGTCCTCTCTTCGGCACCATTCCCTCCGTCCTCGTCGGTTCCGGCGGGGACCGTGGCCCCCGCCTCCGGGTGGATGCCCGGAGGAGAATGCGGGCTCTGGTTGATAAGGTTCGGCGCGGTCCCTATAATCCGCGTCCCTCAGGTGCGGGGTGGAGCAGTCTGGTAGCTCGTCGGGCTCATAACCCGAAGGTCGCAGGTTCAAATCCTGCCCCCGCTACCAACGCATCAGAGGACCCTTCGCGGGGTTTTTTGGTACCCGATCCGGCGGGATGGCCGACGGATCGGAGGTATCCGGGAAATGGGCCTCGTGCCCATTTTTTGTTTGTGGGCCCCGACAGGCGCCGACAGGCCGGAGAGGCCGGTGGAGAGGAAGCCCGACCGCGGCGATCGCGACCCCGTGCGCACGGCGCCGGACGTCTCGCGCACGGCGGTGATCCAGGCGCTGATCGCCCCGGTGATCGAGGCGCTCGACTGTCGCCTCTGGGGCATCGAGATGGCGCGTCAGGGTCGGGGCGCCCTCCTGCGGATCTACATCGACCGGGAGGAAGGCGTCACGATCGAGGATTGCGAGGCCGTGAGCCGCCGGGTCGGCGCGGTGCTCGACGTGGAGGACCCGCTCGAGGGCAACTACACGCTGGAGGTGTCGAGCCCGGGCATGGACCGGATCCTGTTCCGGCCCGAGCACTACGCGGAGAGCGTGGGCGAGACCGTGGACGTCCGGCTCGTGCGTCCCTTCGAGGGTCGGCGCAGGCTGACCGGGGTGCTGACCGGCGTCGAGGACGACGACGTGGTGCTGCGGGTGGACGAGGACGAGTACGTGCTGCCGCTCGAATGGATCCAGCGGGCGCGCATCGTGCCCCGCTTCGACTGACGCCCCGGCTGCGGCGCAAGGTGATGGCGAGATGAACAAGGAAATCCTGCTGGTCGTCGACTCCGTGTCGAACGAGAAGGGCGTCTCCCCGGAGGTCATCTTCGAGGCGCTCGAGCTCGCCCTCGCGACCGCGACCAAGAAGCGCTACTCCGACGAGGCCGACGTCCGCGTGGCCATCGACCGCGAGACGGGCGACTACCAGACCTTCCGGCGCTGGACCATCGTCGAGTCCGAGGCGGCGATGGAGACGCCGGCGGCGGAGCTGTCCTTCGCCGCGGCGAAGGAGATCGACCCGTCCCTCGACCTCGGCTCCGTCTACGAGGAAGAGGTCGACTCCGTCGAGTTCGGCCGCATCGCCGCCCAGACCGCCAAGCAGGTCATCGTGCAGCGCGTGCGGGAGGCCGAGCGCGCGAAGGTGGTCGAGCTCTACACGCCGCGCATCGGCGAGCTCGTGAGCGGGACCGTGAAGAAGGTGACGCGCGAGGCGGTCATCGTCGATCTCGGCAACAACGCCGAGGCCGTACTGCCGCGGGACCAGATGATTCCCCGCGAGACCTTCCGCATCAACGACCGGCTCCGCGCGCTCCTGCAGCGCATCGATCCCGAGGCGCGCGGGCCGCAGCTGATCCTCTCCCGGACCGACGCGAAGATGCTCACGAAGCTCTTCGAGATCGAGGTGCCGGAGATCGCCGAGCAGGTCATCGAGATCCGCGCCGCGGCGCGTGATCCGGGCTCCCGGGCGAAGATCGCCGTGAAGACGAACGACGGGCGCATCGATCCGGTCGGCGCCTGCGTGGGCATGCGCGGCTCGCGCGTGCAGGCGGTCTCCGGGGAGCTCGCCAACGAGCGCATCGACATCGTGCTCTGGGACGAGAACATCGCCCAGCTCGCGATCAACGCCATGTCGCCCGCCGAGGTGGTGTCCATCGTCGTCGACGAGGACACGCACACCATGGACATCGCCGTGGAGGAGGACAACCTCGCGCAGGCGATCGGTCGGGGCGGTCAGAACGTGCGGCTCGCGAGCGAGCTGACGGGCTGGGCGCTCAACATCATGACCGAGGAAGAGGCGGGCGAGAAACAGGAGGCCGAGGTCGCCGGTCTCGTCCAGCAGTTCATGGAGAGCCTCGACGTCGACGAGGACGTGGCCGGGGTGCTCGTCGAGGAGGGCTTCACCTCGCTCGAGGAGGTCGCCTACGTCCCCCTCGAGGAGATGCTCGGCATCGAGGGTTTCGACGAGGACATCGTCCTCGAGCTGCGCAACCGGGCCAAGGACGCGCTGCTCACGAAGGCGCTCGCCACGGAGGAGGAGCTCGAGGGCCATCCGCCCGCCGAGGACCTCGCCACGCTGCTCGCGGAGCAGGGCTTCGAGCGGCGCCTCGGCTTCGTTCTCGCCAAGGGCGGCATCGTGACCCAGGAGGACCTCGCCGAGCAGGCCGTGGACGACCTGCTGGAGATCGAGGGAGTCGATCTCGAGGTGGACGCGGCGTCGGCCCTGATCATGGCGGCCCGTGCCCCCTGGTTCGAGGGCGCCGACGCCGGCGACGAGGCAGCGTCGGCCTGAGGGACGCGAGCAGCGTCCCCACGCCCGGGTGCCGGCGGCGGCGCCGCCCCGGGCCGAAGCAGAATCCCGGAGAAGTCGTATGGCAGAAGTCACCGTCAAGCAGCTCGCCGAGACCGTCGGCGCCCCGGCCGACCGCCTGCTGAAGCAGATGCGGGAGGCGGGTCTGCCACAGGAGAGTCCGGACGAGGCGGTGACCGAGGAGCAGAAGCAGACCCTGCTCGCCTACCTCAAGGGCGTCCACGGCGAACAGGCCGCGGCGGCCCAGCCGAAGAAGATCACCCTCAAGCGCAAGACCGTGAGCACGCTCCGCGCGGACCGGGGGCGCGGCAAGGCCGTGGCCGTCGAGGTGCGCAAGAAGCGCACCTACGTGAAGCGGGACGCGTCCTCCGCCGAGCCCGCGACCACGGCCGGTGAGAGCGCCGAGTCCGAACTCGCGCGCCTGAAGGCCGAGGAGAGCGCACGCGAGGAGGAGCGCCAGCGCGCCGAGATCGAGCGGCGCGCCGAGGAGGAGCGTCGCCGCGAGGAGGCCGCGCGCCGGACCGAGGAGCAGGCGAAGGCCGCCCAGGAAGCCGAGGCGAAGGCCAAGGTCGAGGAAGAGGAGCGCAAGCGCCGCGAGGAGGAAGAGGCCGCTCGCCAGCAGGCGGCCGCCGCCGTGGCCGAGGCCGAGGCGCAGACCGTCAAGAGCGAGAAGCGCGGCAAGGCGCCGCCGGTCAAGCGCAAGGAGGACGAGGAGCGCGCCCGTCGCGGCAAGCGCCTGGACGCCGACGACCAGCTCGTCGAGGCCCGTTCGCGCCGCGCCGGCACCCTCTCCCGGGAGCGCCTCGCCCAGCGCAAGCGCCGGGCGTCCCGCGGCATGCCGCGGACCCAGGGCTTCGAACGCCCGACGGAGACCATCACCCGGGAAGTGGACGTGCCGGAGGCGATCTCCGTGGGCGAGCTCGCCCAGCGCATGTCCGTGAAGGCCGGCGACGCCATCAAGCGGCTCATGGGCATGGGCGTCATGGCGACCATCAACCAGGTGCTCGACCAGGACACGGCCGTGCTCCTGGTGGAGGAGATGGGCCACAAGCCGAGGACCGTCGCCTCCGACGCGATCGAGCAGGAGTACTTCGAGTCCCTGAAGGTCGAGGGCGACGAGCAACCGCGCCCGCCGGTGGTCACGGTCATGGGCCACGTCGACCACGGCAAGACCTCGCTCCTCGACTACATCCGCAAGACGCGGGTGGCGAGCGGCGAGGCCGGAGGCATCACCCAGCACATCGGTGCTTACCACGTGGACACGGGCCACGGCGTCGTGAGCTTCCTCGACACCCCTGGCCACGCGGCCTTCACGGCCATGCGGGCCCGCGGCGCCCAGGTCACGGACATCGTGATCCTCGTGGTCGCGGCGGACGACGGCGTCATGCCGCAGACCGAGGAGGCGATCCAGCACGCGAAGGCGGCGGGCGTCCCGATCGTCGTCGCCGTGAACAAGATCGACAAGGAAGGGGCCGACCCGCAGCGGGTGCGCAGCGAGCTCTCCGCCAAGGACGTCGTCCCCGAGGACTGGGGCGGCGACACGCAGTTCGTCCACGTCTCGGCCATCACCGGCGAGGGCATCGACTCCCTCCTCGAGTCGCTCCTGCTCCAGGCCGAGCTCCTCGAGCTCAAGGCCGTGCCGGAGTCGCCCGGTCAGGGGACCGTGGTGGAGTCCCGCCTGGACCGCGGCCGGGGTCCCGTCGCCACGCTGCTCGTGCGCAACGGCACGCTGCGCAAGGGCGACTTCATCGTGGCCGGCGAGTACGTGGGCCGCGTCCGCGCCATGCTCGACGAGAGCGGCAGCCAGATCGATGCGGCGACGCCGTCGATCCCCGTGGAGGTGCTCGGCCTCTCGGGCACCCCCGACGCGGGCGACGACTTCTCCGTGGTCGAGGACGAGCGCCGGGCCAAGGAGCTCGCCGACTTCCGTCGCGAGCGGACCCAGGAGGCGCGCCTGAAGCAGCAGCGCGCCGCCCGCCTCGACGGCCTCTTCGAGAATCTCGGAGAGGGCGAGGTCCCGACCCTCAACCTGGTCCTCAAGGCCGACGTGCGCGGTTCCCTCGAGGCGCTGCTGCACGCCATCGGCGAGCTCTCCACGGACGAGGTGCGGGTGAACGTCGTGTCCTCCGGCGTCGGCGGCATCAACGAGTCCGACGCGAACCTCGCGCTCGCCTCGAAGGCGGTGGTGATCGGCTTCAACGTCCGCGCCGACGTGGCCTCGAAGAAGATCATCGAGCGCGAGGGCCTGGACCTGCGCTACTACGGGATCATCTACGAGCTCCTCGACGACCTGCGCCAGGTGCTCTCGGGCATGCTCGCGCCGGAGATCCGCGAGGAGATCGTCGGCACGGCCCAGGTCCGCGAGGTGTTCCGTTCGCCGAAGTTCGGCGCCGTGGCCGGGTGCATGGTCATCGAGGGCACGGTCTACCGGAACAAGAAGATCCGCGTGCTCCGGGACGACGTGGTCATCTACGAGGGCGAGCTCGAATCGCTGCGCCGCTTCAAGGACGACGTGCAGGAGGTCCGCCAGGGCTTCGAGTGCGGCATCGGCGTGCGCAACTACAACGACGTCCGCGAGGGCGACAAGATCGAGGTCTTCGACACCAAGGAGGTCGCGCGCACCCTCTGAACCGCGGTGCGCGCGCCGCGACGCCTCCCGCCCGGGAGGCGTGCGGGCCGGGTGGCGACGCCCGACCCCGCTGCGGCGCCTCCCCCTCCGGCCGCCGGCGAGCGGCGGATCCTCCGAAGCCCCGCCCGGGTCCGGCCGCGTGCGGACCGACCCGACAGGACAGAGCCATGCCGAAGGAATACGGCCGCGACCGTCGGGTCGCGGACTTCATCCAGCGCGAACTCGCGGAGATCCTCCAGTTCGAGATGAAGGACCCGCGCGTGGGCATGGTGTCGGTCAACGAGGTGCGCGTGAGCCCCGACCTGAGCTGGGCGGACGTCTACGTCTCCTCCCTGGACGCGGACACGGCACAGGCGCGCGACGGTCTCCTCGACGCCCTCACGGGAGCCGCCGGCTGGTTGCGCTCCCTCGTGGCGCAGCGCACGAGCATGCGCAGCACGCCGCGGCTGCGCTTTCACTGGGACGAGCTGCCGGAGCGCGGCGCCGCGCTCTCCCGACTCATCGACGCCGCCGTCGAGAGCGACCGGTCCCGGAGCCGGGACGAGGAGCACGGCGACGGCCGGGACGACGGGGAGGGCGCGCGCTGATGCGCCGCGGGCGACGTCGGGGCCGGTCCCTGGACGGCATCCTGCTGCTCGACAAGCGTCGCGGATGCTCGTCCAACGAGGCCCTGCAGGAGGTGAAGCGGCTCTTCGGCGCCGCCAAGGCCGGGCACACGGGGAGCCTCGATCCGCTCGCCACGGGGGTGCTCCCGATCTGCTTCGGCGAGGCGACGAAGTTCTCCCAGTTCCTCCTCGAGTCCGACAAGCGCTACCGCACGGAGCTCCGCCTCGGCGTGCGCACCGACAGCGGTGACGCCGAGGGCCAGGTGCTCGAGACCCGGCCGGTCCCGGCCCTGACGAAGGCGGCCGTGGAGGCGGTGCTCGCGCGCTTCCGGGGTCCGATCGAGCAGGTCCCGTCCATGTACTCGGCGATCAAGCACCAGGGGCAGCCGCTCTACAAGCTGGCGCGCCAGGGCATCGAGGTGGAGCGCGCGGCGCGTCCCGTGGAGATCCACGAGCTGCGCCTCGAGGCCCTCGAGGGAGATCGCATGGTGCTCTTCGTGCACTGCTCGAAGGGCACCTACGTGCGGACCCTGGCCGAGGACGTCGGCGAGGCCCTCGGCTGCGGCGCCCACGTGACCGATCTCCGGCGCCTGTCCGTCGGGCCCTTCGGCATCGACGAGGCGGTCACCCTCGAGCGCCTGGAGCAGTTGCGCGAGGGGGGCGGACACGCGGCCATCGACCCGCTGCTGCGGGACGTGGAGACGGCGGTGGAGCACTGGCCCGCGGTGCGCCTGCCGGACACCACGGCCTACTACCTCGGCAAGGGCCAGCCCGTGATCGTGCCGCACGCGCCCACCTCGGGCTGGGTGCGGATCCACGAGAGCGGCGACGGCCCCGGGCGCTTCCTCGGCGTCGGCGAGGTGCTCGAGGACGGGCGCATTGCACCGCGACGCCTCGTCGTCGGAAAATGAAGGGTCACGGTCCGCGCAGGGCGCGGATCGTCACCGGTCGCGGCGTCGTGCCGCGGCGGGAGAACGCCACTGCAAACATGCGTGGTGGCGGATCGCAGGACATGGGGTCCTGCGGTGTGAAGCATGTTCGGGAGTCCACGTCATGGCACTGAGTGCGGAAACCAAGGCACGCATCGTCAAGGAATACCAGCTCGAGGAAGGGGACACCGGTTCTCCGGAGGTCCAGGTCGCGCTGCTGTCGGCGAACATCGACGCCCTGCAGGGTCACTTCAAGGCACACGGGAAGGACCATCACTCCCGCCGGGGCCTGATCCGCATGGTCAACCAGCGGCGCCGTCTCCTCGACTACCTCAAGGGCAAGGACACCGCTCGTTACTCGAAGCTCATCGAGCGTCTGGGCCTGCGTCGCTGAAGACGCGCCCCGTCCCCGTCGCCGTGCGCCGTGACCGGCGCGTGCCGGCGGAGCGCGGGACGGCACGGACCTCGGGCTTCGTTCCCCCGGGACCGCAGGGGCGGTCCCGGCGTCGGGGAACGCCCGCCTGCGACGTCCCCGAGGGACGCCGGGCGTTCCGTCACAGGAGGAAAGGATCTTGTCAGTCGTATCGAAGAGTTTTCAGTGGGGGGAGCACCGCATCACCCTCGAGACCGGACGCATCGCGCGTCAGGCCACGGGCGCCGTCATGGCCCACATGGACGACACGACCGTGCTCTGCACCGTCGTCGGCGTCCGCGAGGCCCGGCCCGGCCAGCCGTTCTTCCCCCTGACCGTCAACTATCAGGAGAAGACCTACGCCGCAGGGAAGATCCCGGGCGGCTTCTTCCGGCGCGAGGGGCGTCCTTCGGAGAAGGAGACGCTCACCAGCCGGCTCATCGACCGGCCGATCCGGCCGCTGTTCCCCAAGGGCTTCATGAACGAGGTGCAGGTCGTCTGCACGGTCATGTCCGCCGAGAAGGACCAGGACCCGGACGTGATCTCCATGATCGGCGCCTCCGCGGCGCTGGCGATCTCCGGCATCCCCTTCAACGGTCCCCTCGCCTGCGCCCGCGTCGGCTACGCGGACGGTCAGTACCTGCTGAACCCGGGCTACGAGGCCCTCAAGCAGTCGAAGCTCAACATGACCGTCGCCGGCACCCGCGGCGCCGTGCTCATGGTCGAGTCCGAGGCGAAGGAACTCACCGAGGACCAGATGCTCGGCGGGGTGCTGTTCGCCCACCTCGAGATGCAGCCGGTGCTCGACGCCATCGACGCGCTGGTCGCCGACGCAGCCAAGCCGCGCTGGGAGTGGACCCCCGCGGCGGTGAACGAGGACCTCAAGAGCCGCATCGAGGCCGACTACGGCGACCGGATCGGCGAGGCCTACCGCATCACCGACAAGCTCGCGCGGCAGAACGCCGTGGCCGAGGCCCGCAGCGCCTGCATCGCACAGTTCGCCGGCGAGGCCGCCGGTGACGCGGCGGCGGATCCGAAGGAGGTCGAGTCCCTCTTCGGATCCGTGGAGAAGAAGATCGTCCGCAACCGCATCCTCGAGGGCGAGGCACGCATCGACGGCCGCGATCTCCGGACCGTGCGGCCCCTCGACATCGAGGTGGGCGTCATGCCGCGCACGCACGGCTCGTCGCTCTTCACCCGCGGCGAGACCCAGGCGATCGTCACCGCGACGCTCGGGACCAACCGGGACGCGGCGATCGTCGACGCCCTCGAGGGCACCTACCGCGACAACTTCCTGCTCCACTACAACTTCCCGCCCTTCTCCGTCGGCGAGGCCGGCTTCATGGGCGGTCCGAAGCGGCGCGAGATCGGCCACGGCCGCCTCGCCCGGCGCGGCGTCGCGGCCGTGCTGCCCAATCCCGAGGACTTCCCCTACACGCTGCGGGTCGTCTCGGAGATCACCGAGTCCAACGGTTCCTCGTCCATGGCCAGCGTCTGCGGCACGAGCCTCGCGCTCATGGACGCCGGTGTGCCCATCAAGGCCCAGGTGGCGGGCATCGCCATGGGCCTCGTGAAGGACGGCAACCGCTTCGCCGTCATCACGGACATCCTCGGTGACGAGGACCATCTCGGGGACATGGACTTCAAGGTCGCCGGGACCGCGAACGGCGTGACCGCCCTGCAGATGGACATCAAGATCGAGGGCATCACCGAGGAGATCATGGAGACGGCGCTGAACCAGGCGTACGAGGCCCGGATCCACATCCTCAACCAGATGAACCAGGTCATCGCCGCGCCCCGGGAGTCGGTCTCCGCGAACGCCCCGAGCATCGCGACCATCGAGATCAATCCCGACAAGATCCGCGACATCATCGGCAAGGGCGGCGTGACGATCCGCGCCATCCAGGACGAGACCGGTGCGCAGATCGACATCGACGACTCGGGCATCGTCCGCGTCTACGGCGAGAACGCCGAGTCGCGGGACGCGGCCATCGCGAAGATCCAGGAGATCACCGCCGAGGCGGAGGTCGGGCGGATCTACACCGGCGTGGTCTCGAAGATCGTCGACTTCGGCGCCTTCGTGAACATCCTGCCGGGCAAGGACGGCCTCGTGCACATCTCGCAGATCGCCAAGGAGCGGGTCGAGAAGGTCGAGGACTACCTCAAGGAAGGCCAGGAGATCCGCGTGATCGTCCTCGACGTGGACGCCCGCGGCCGGATCAAGCTGTCCATGAAGGACGTGCCCGAGGCCGAGGAGGCCGGCGACGCGGCCTGACGCCGCAGCGCAGCTTCCTGCACCACCCCGAGAGCCCGGCACCCGCCGGGCTCTCTCGTTCCGGGGTCCGGTCCCCGCCCTGTGGCATGCTGGTGTCGGGAGGCGGCGCCATGCAGCGGTTCGTCCGGATCTACCTCGTCCCCGGAGCCGTGCTGCAGTCGGTGATGATCGGCGGTGGCTACGGCACGGGTCGAGAGGTCGTCGAGTACTTCACGCGCTTCGGCATCGGTGGCGGTCTGGCGGGCATCGCGCTCGCGGCCGTCGCCATCGCCGCGGTGTTCGCCGGCTCCCTCGAGATCTCCCGCCGCTTCGCCGCCTACGACTACCGCAGCTTCTTCCAGGCGCTCCTGGGTCCCTTCTGGTTCCTCTACGAGCTCCTCGTGCTGGTGCTCTTCCTGCTCGTCATCGCCGTGATCGGGGCCGCCGCCGGGGAGATCCTGCGCACGGAGCTCGGCCTGGACCCCGCATTCGGCGCGGTCACGGTGCTGGTCGTGGTGGTGGTGCTGACCTTCTTCGGCCGCGAGTTCGTCACGCGCGTGCTGACGGTCTGGAGCCTCGTGCTCTACGTGGTCTTCCTCGTCTACCTCGGGGCCGTGGTCCACGCCTTCGGCGAGCCCCTCGGTGCGCAGCTCGCGGCCGCCGAGCGGTTGCCCGGCTGGCCGACGGCCGCGCTCCAGTACGCCTTCTACAACGTCACGGCCATTCCCGTGATCCTCTACGCCGCGCGCGCCGTGGAGACGCCGCGCCAGGCGTGCCTGTCGGGAATCGTGGGTGCGGCCATCGGCATCCTGCCCGCGCTGTTCCTGCACCTGAGCTTCGCGGCGCGCTATCCGGAGATCCTCGAGGCGGAGCTGCCGGTCTACGAGATGTTCGCGGCCGTCGGCTCGCCGCTCCTGAAGGCCGCCTACCTCGTGGTGCTCGTCGGCACCTTCGTGGAGACCGGGGCCGGGAACATCCAGGGCTTCCTCGAGCGCCTCGACGCCTGGTGGAGCGAGCGCACCGGCGGGGTGCTGGGGCGGGGCACCCACGCCCTGGTCACCGTCGTCGCGCTCGCGCTGGCGGGATCGCTCTCGGCGCTCGGGATCGTCGCCCTCGTGGCCCGGGGCTACGGCACCCTGGCCTGGGGCTTCCTCGCGGTCTACGTGGTGCCGCTGGCGACGGTGGGGGTCCGGCGGATCCTGCGCGGGGAGGGGCGTGCGGGGCCGGCGCGACCGGCCGACCCCGCGGACCACATGGCTCAGTAGCCGATCGCCCCGCCGTCCGGCGGCCGGCGGTCCACGCCGCCCTCGAGCCAGCCGTCCTCGGGATTGACGACGATCACCTCGGCGACGCCCTGGCCGTCCGTGTCGTCGAGCGCGTGCCCCCAGGACTCGAGGATGGCGAGCGTGTCCGGGGAGAACATCTGCGCCTCGTAGTCGATCACGTCCGGGAGCCACTGGTGGTGGAAGCGCCCGGCGTCCACGGCCGCCTGGGCGTTCATGCCGTGGTCGACCACGTTGAGCACGGTCTGGAGCGTGGTGTTGATGATCGTGCGGCCGCCGGGGCTGCCCGTGACCATGAACAGCTCGCCGTCCTTCTCCACGATGGTCGGGCTCATGCTCGAGAGCATGCGCTTGCCGGGCTCCGCGAGGTTGGGCGCCGTACCGATCAGGCCACGCTCGTCCGTGAGGCCGGGCTTCGCGTTGAAGTCGCCCATCTCGTTGTTGAGCAGGAACCCGGCACCCGGTACGACGATTCCCGAGCCGTAGCTGTACTCGAGCGTGTAGGTGAGGGAGACCGCGTTGCGCTCCGCGTCCACCACGGAGAAGTGGGTCGTCTCCGGGCTCTCCTCGGGCCACTCGAAGTCGTCCGGCGAGGACACGGAGGCCTCGTCCTCGTCGATGGTGGCCCGCAACCCCTGCGCGAACTCCTTGGAGATCAGCATTTCCACGGGCATCTCCGGGTTGAAGTCCGGATCGCCGAGGAAGCGCGCACGGTTCGCGTAGCCGCGGCGCATGGCCTCGGTCATGAGGTGGATCGTGCGCGCGGAGCCGAAGCCCGAGGCGGCGAGATCGTAGCCCTCGAGGACGTTGAGCATCTGCACCATGGTGATGCCGCCGGAGCTCGGCGGCGGCATGCCGAGGATGCCGTAGCCGCGATAGGTCCCGCGGATCGGGGCGCGCTTCACGGCGCGGTAGTCGCGCAGGTCCCGATGGGTGATCAGACCGCCGTTCGCCTCCATCTCGGCGACGAGGAGGTCCGCCGTGCGGCCCTCGTAGAAGCCCGCCGGTCCCTGCTCCGCGATGCGTTCGAGCGTGTCCGCGAGGTCCGGCTGCCGGAGCACGTCCCCGGGCCGGAGCGGTTCGCCGTCGCGCGTGAACTGGGCGACGGAGGCCGGGTAGGGGGCCATGCGCCGCATGCCGGTGCCGTTGATGGACCGCGCGAGGCCGTCGCTCACCACGAAGCCGTCGCGGGCGAGGGCGATGGCGGGCGCCACGAGACGCTTCCACTCCAGCTTCCCGGCGTCCTCCCAGGCGAAGTAGAGCCCCGCCACGGTGCCCGGCACCCCGACGGCCAGGTGCGAGGAGTGGTGCTTCTCGTAGTCGTACGCGCCGTTCTCGTCGAGCCACATCTCCGGATGGGCGCCGGCCGGTGCCCGCTCGCGGAAGTCGTAGGTGACCGCCTCGCCCTCGGCGGGGCGGTACACGAGGAAGCCGCCGCCGCCGATGTTCCCGGCCGTGGGATGGACCACCGCCAGGGCGAAGCCCGTGGCGACGGCGGCGTCCACGGCGGAGCCGCCCGCGCGGAGCACCTCCACGCCGATCTCCGAAGCGATGGCGTTCTGCGAGACCACCATGCCGTGGGGCGCCCGGATCGGGGCGTTGGCGCCGAGGGCGGACCCGCCCGCGCAGACCCCGAGGACGAGGACGAGCAGGCGGACGAGCGGACGACCGGGCAGGGGCATGGACGGTTCTCCTGGTGCGGTTCTCGGAAGCTGTCGACGCCGGTGGCGGCGCTCAGCGGTGGTGGCGGTTCGCGACGAGGTCCTGGACCACGCCCGGGTCCGCGAGCGTGCTCGTGTCGCCGAGCGCGTCGACCTCGTTCGCGGCCACCTTGCGCAGGATCCGGCGCATGATCTTGCCGGAGCGCGTCTTCGGCAGCCCCGGCGCCCACTGGATCACGTCGGGCTTGGCGAAGGGGCCGATCTCGCTGCGGACCAGGGCGACGAGTTCCTCGCGCAGCTTCTCGAGGTGCGCCTCGCTGTCGTCCACGTGCTGCATGAGCGTCACGTAGGCGTAGATGCCCTGCCCCTTCACGGCGTGCTCGTAGCCGACGACCGCGGCCTCGGCCACGTCCGGATGGAGCACGAGGGCGCTCTCCACCTCGGCGGTGCCGATGCGGTGGCCGGAGACGTTGATGACGTCGTCGACCCGGCCCGTGATCCACCAGTGCCCGTCCGCGTCGCGGCGGGCGCCGTCGCCGGTGAAGTAGTAGCCGGGATAGGCGCTGTAGTAGGTGTCCACGACCCGCTGGTGATCGCCGTAGACGGTGCGGATCTGGCTCGGCCAGGAATGGGTGAGCACCAGGTTGCCGCTCGCCTCCGTGGTCTCGATGACGCGTCCCTCGGCGTCCACGAGCGCGGGGCGCACGCCGAAGAAGGGCGCCATGGCGGAGCCGGGCTTGAGGTCGTGCACGCCGGGCAGGGGGGTGATCAGGATCGCGCCGGTCTCCGTCTGCCACCAGGTGTCCACGATCGGGCACCGTGCCTCGCCCACGACCCGGAAGTACCACTCCCAGGCCTCCGGATTGATCGGTTCCCCCACGGAGCCGAGCAGGCGCAGCGACTTCCGGGAGGTACGCGTCACGTGCTCGTCGCCGGCGCCCATCACCTGACGGATCATCGTGGGCGCGGTGTAGAAGATGGACACGTCGTGCTTGTCGCACACCTGCCAGGCGCGGGACGCGTCGGGCCAGGTGGGGACGCCCTCGAAGACCAGGGTCGTGGCGCCGTTCGAGAGGGGACCGTAGACGATGTAGCTGTGGCCCGTGATCCAGCCCACGTCGGCCGTGCACCAGTAGATCTCGCCGTCGTGGTAGTCGAAGACGTAGCGGTGCGTGAGCGTCGCCATGAGCAGGTAGCCGCCCGTGCTGTGCAGCACGCCCTTCGGCTTCCCCGTGGAACCGGAGGTGTAGAGGATGAACAGCGGGTCCTCCGCGTCCATCTCCTCCGCCGGGCAGTCCGCCGACGCGGCGGGGACGGTGTCGTGGTACCAGACGTCCCGGCCGTCGTGCCAGGGCACGTCGCCGCCGGTGCGGCGCACGGTCAGCACCGTGTGCACGTCGGGACAGGCCCCGAGCGCCTCCTCGGCGTTCGCCTTCAGCGGGATCCGCCGGCCGCCACGGACGCCCTCGTCGGCGGTGATCAGCACCCGGCAGTCCGAGTCGAGGATCCGGTCCCGGAGCGACTGCGGGGAGAAGCCGCCGAAGACCACCGAGTGGACCGCTCCGATGCGCGCGCAGGCGAGCATGGCGAAGGTCGCCTCGGGGATCATGGGCATGTAGATGCACACCCGGTCGCCCTTGCGCACCCCGCGCTCCTTGAGGACGTTCGCCAGGCGGCAGACCTCCGCGTGCGCCTCCCGGTAGGTGATGCGCTTGTCCTCGGCCGGGTCGTCGCCCTCCCAGAGGATGGCCACCTGCTCGCCCCGGGTCTCGAGATGACGATCGAGGCAGTTGTGGCAGGCGTTCAGCTTGCCGCCTCGGAACCACTCCACCTCGCCGCGGGCCATGTCGACGCGCGAGACCGGATCCCAGCGGTCCGAGAACCAGTCCAGGTGCTCCCGCGCCATGCGCGAGAAGAAGCCCTCCGGATCCTCCACGGACTCCCGGTAGAGACGCTCGTAGGTCGGCCGGTCGAGCAGGGCGTGCGCGCGGAAGCCTTCCGGCACCGGATGGATCTTCGTCTCGGACATGGTCCCCCCGTTCCTGCGTGTTCAGTCGTCGCCGGGCGCCGCCGCGTCCCCTCGCCGCGCCGTCCGGTAGAGCTCCACGAGGCCGCGGGTCGTCGCGTCCCCCGCGGTGGCCGCCGCGGCCTCCTCCGTCGCGGCCCGGAGCGCGCCGTGGATGCGGTCGCCCAGCTTCTTGCCGAGCTCCACGCCCCACTGGTCGAAGGAGTTGATGCCCCAGAGCATACCGTGGACGAACACCTTGTGTTCGTGGAGCGCGAGCAGGGCGCCGAGGCTCCGCGGGCCGAGGTCCTCGAGGAGCACCGTGGAGGACGGATGGTTCCCGGGCAGGGTCCGGTGCGGGGCCGCGCGGGCGGCCGCGGCGGGGTCCATGCCGCCTGCGACGAGCTGTTCGCGCACGGTGGCCTCGTCGAGGCCGCGGGCGAAGGCCTCGCCCTGGGCGAAGCAGTGGGCCGCGAGCCAGTCGTGGTGCGCCGCGAAGCGGTGCCCCGGCCGCAGCGGCAGCACGAACTCGGCGCTGAAGGCACAGGTGCCCTGATGGAGGAGCTGGTGGTAGGCGTGCTGGCCGTTCGTGCCGACGTTGCCCCAGAGGATCGTGCCCGTGGCGGTGGTCACGGGCGTGCCGTCCCGGCGCACGCCCTTGCCGTTGCTCTCCATCTCGAGCTGCTGCAGGTAGTCGGGCAGCCGCGCGAGGGCGCTCGCGTAGGGCAGTACCGCATGCGAGTGCGTGCCTAGGAAGGCCTGGTTCCAGAACTCCGCCAGCGCGAGGAGCAGCGGCGCGTTCGCCTCCGGCGCTGCGTTCCGGAAGTGCGCGTCCATGGCGCGGGCGCCGTCCAGGAACGCCTCGAAGACGTCGTCGCCGTGGGCCAGGGCGATGGGCAGCCCGATCGGCGACCACACCGAGTAGCGCCCGCCGACCCAGTCCCAGAGCGGCAGCAGGTTCTCCTCCGGCAGGCCGAAGGCCGCCGCGGCGGGCACGTTCGTGGACACGGCGAGGAAGTGCCGGGGCAGGTCCGCGAGGGTGCCCCCGCGCTCGAGGAACCAGGCGCGGGCCGTCTCGGCGTTGACCCGCGTCTCGAGGGTGCCGAAGGACTTCGAGGCGATCAGGAACAGGGTCCGCTGCGGATCGAGGTCCCGCAGCAGCCGGTCCGCCTCCGTGCCGTCCACGTTGGCGAGGAAGTGCACCCGGGGACCGTCGCCCTCGCCCAGGGCGTCGCAGACGAGGGCCGGGCCGAGGAAGGAGCCGCCGATGCCGACGTTGACCACGTCCCGGATGGGTCGGCCGGTGGCGCCGCGCCAGCGCCCGGAGCGCACCGCCTCGGTGATGGACCGCATGCGGGCCCGGGCCGCGCGGACCTCCGCCGCCACGTCCCGCCCGTCGAGCACGAGGCGGGCGTCCGCCGGGGCCCGCAGCAGCGTGTGCAGCACGGCGCGGTCCTCGGTCGGATTCAGGCGGTTCGGAGCGAAGAGCTGCTCCGCGGCGCGGTCCACGGCGAGCTCCCGGGCGAGCTCCAGCAGCGTCGCGCGCACGGATTCGTCCCAGCGCTGCCGCGAGAGGTCGAGGGTCAGCTGCGGGGCCTCGAGCCGATGGCGGCCCGCGCGCTCCGGATCGCCGTCGAGGAGCTCGCGCAGGTGCGGGACGGCGGCGGCCAGGGCCTCGAGCTTCGGCCACGCGCTCGTGCGTCTCGGATCGGCGACCGGCAGGTCGTCGATCCCCGGAGGCCGGCTCACGCGGCGGGCTCCCGTTCGAAGGGCACGTTGTCGATGAGGCGCGTCCGGCCGAGGCGCGCGGCGCCGAGCACCACGAGCGCGCGGTCCTCCGGCCCGGGCTCTCCGAGATCGCTCTGCCGGCGCACGCTCACGTAGTCCGGCTCGAAGCCTTCGGCGGCCAGGGCGTCGAGGGCCACGGCGGCGGCCGCCCCCGGCGCCTCGCCGTCCCGGACGCGGGCCGCGGTGCCGGCGAGGATCCGCTGCAGGGCCGGGGCCCGGGCGCGCTCGTCCTCGGTGAGGTAGCCGTTGCGCGAGGACAGGGCGAGTCCGTCCGCCGCGCGCGCCGTGGGCACGCCGAGGAGCTCCACGGCCATGGACAGGTCGCGGACCATGCGTCGGATCAGCGCGAGCTGCTGGAAGTCCTTCTGGCCGAAGACGGCGAGGTCCGGCGCGACGAGGTGGAAGAGCTTGGCCACCACCGTGGTCACGCCGTCGAAGTGCCCGGGCCGGCTGGCTCCGCAGAGGATCTCCGAGAGCCCGGCCACGTGCACGCGGGTGGCGAGGTCCGTCCCGTCCGGGTAGAGCTCGGCGACCGAGGGCGTGAACACCAGGTCCGCCCCCCGCCCCGTGAGGGCCTCGAGGTCCGCCGCGAGCGTGCGCGGGTAGGCGCCGAAGTCCTCGTTCGGCCCGAACTGGAGCGGGTTCACGAAGATGCTCACGACGACGAAGCCGGCGCGGGCCCGGGCCGCGTCCACGAGCGCGAGGTGGCCGGCGTGGAGGTTCCCCATGGTCGGGACGAGCGCGATGCTGTGCCCCGCGATGCGCGCTGCGGCGACGCGCTCGCGCAGGGTGCCGATGCCGCTGACTCTCTCCACGTCGACCCGATCCTTCCGTCGGTGGCCCGGAGGCTGCCGAAGTCCCGTTCCGGCCGCCCGCCCCGGAATGCTTGCGCCTGCCGGGGTCCGAGGCCGTCCCGGCCCGCGGCCCTCCCGGCGACTCCTACTGGAAGCAGTGCTCGGGGGCCGGGAAGGCGCCGGACTTCACGGCCTCACGATAGGCCACGAAGGCCCCCCGGATCCCGTCCGTGCTCTCGGGCAGGAAGTTCTTCACGAACTTCGGCGGCTTGATCGACGGCGGGGTGATCCCGAGCATGTCGTGCATCACCATGATCTGTCCGTCCACGTGGGGGCCGGCACCGATGCCGACGACCGGAATCGCCAGGGCGGCGCCGAGCTCGGCGGCCAGCGGCACCGGCACGCACTCCACGAGGAGGATGCTCGCGCCCGCGTCCTGGAGCACCAGCGCCTCGTCGATGATCGACTGTGCCTTCGCCGGATCGCGGCCCTGCACCCGGTAGCCGCCGAGGCGGTTGATGGACTGGGGGGTGAGGCCCATGTGCGCGCACACGGGAATGCCGCGCTCCGCGAGCTTGCTGGTGGTCTCCGCGAGCCAGGCGCCGCCCTCGAGCTTCACCATGTGCGCGCCGGCGCGCATGAGGGCCGCGGCGTTCTCGAGCGCCTGGCGCTCGTGGCCGTAACTCATGAAGGGCAGGTCGGCCATGATCAGGGCGCCGACGTTGCCCGCCTGCACGCAGCGCATGTGGTAGACGATGTCGTCCATGGTCACGGGCAGCGTGCTGTCGTGGCCCTGGAGCACCATGCCGAGGGAGTCGCCGACGAGGATCACCTCGATGCCGGCGCTGGAGATCATCTCCGCGAAGCAGGCGTCGTAGGCCGTCAGGGCGGCGAACTTCTCGCCCTTCTCCTTCATCCGCTGCAGCGTCGTCAGGGTGACGCGGCTCGTCGCGGCCTGGCTGCTCATGCGCGCTCCGGGTCAGATCAGCGTGGGGTGGGGGTTGAAGTAGCTGCGGGCGCTCTTGTGCGTGCGGACCATCTCGACGAGGCGGCCATACTGCGCATCGTCCCCGACCAGGTCAATTTCCGCCGCGTTGACGATGAGCAGGGGCGCCGCGTCGTAGAAGTGGAAGAAGCGCGTGTAGGCCTCCACGAGCGCGTCGAGGTAGGCGTCGTCGATGTGGCGTTCGGCGGGCACGCCGCGGCGCTGGATCCGTTCGAGGAGCACCGGCTTCGGCGCCTGCAGGTAGATCACGAGGTCCGGTACCGGGGCCTCGATGGTCAGGTGGTCGTAGACCTGCGCGTAGAGCGCCAGCTCGTGCTCGTCCAGGGTCAGCTCGGCGAAGAGCCGGTCCTTGTCGATCAGGAAGTCCGAGACGCGCACCGGCTCGAAGAGGTCCTCCTGGCGCAGGCGGCGCAGCTGCTCCGCGCGCTGGAGCAGGAAGAAGAGCTGCGTCGGCAGGGCGTTGCGCCGTCCCTCCTGGTAGAAGCGGTCCAGGAAGGGGTTCTCCGCCGGGGCCTCGAGGAGCGTCTCGTAGCGGAAGGTCTCGGCCAGGCGCCGGGCGAGGGTGGTCTTGCCGACGCCGATGGGCCCCTCGACGACGATGTAGCGCGGCAGGGCGTCCGTTCCGGGCTGCGGGCGGGGGATCACGCGGTCGCTCGCGTCTTCGCTGGCAGGGGCCGGCGTATTGAACCACAGGCGCGCGCGCTCGCGCGGGCCCCCGGACCGCGGCGGACGCCTCCGGTCCGACCCACCCGGTCAGCCGTTCCCGGCGCCGCCGTCGCTCGGACGCCGGCGCCGCCGGCCGCCGCGCCGGCGGCGGCGCTTGCCGCCCTCGGCCGCGGGCTCGGCCTGCTCCAGCTCCGGACGCTGCTCCGGAGCCGCTTCCTGGTAGGCGGTCCACCAGGCGCCCTTGCCGTCCGTCTCGTCCCCGGCGCGCTCCCGGACCACCAGGAAGTCGTAGGCCGCGCGGAAGCGGGGGTGGGTCAGGAGCCGCGGCGCGCGCCGCCCCGTGCCCCGCTCCAGGCGCGGCTGCAGCTCCCAGGTCTCGCACACGAAGGTCGAGAAGCGTCGCGGCACGGCCGTGTGCATCTGCTGCCGGGCGAGCACGGCGCGGGCGGCGTCGTGGAGCGCCTCCGCCGGGGCCAGTCCCTCCGCCAGGGCGCGCTCGCGCTCGTCGAGGAGCGCGGGCCAGAGCAGCGCCGCGATCAGGAAGCCCGGCGTGACCGGGCGATCCTCCTCCACCCGGCGATCGGTGTTCGCGAGCGCCGTGCGGACCACCGCCTCGGCCAGCGGATCCCGGTTCATGCGGGCGTCCGCCTGCGGGAACAGCATGCGGAAGACGTCGTGCTCGCGCAGGAGCACGAAGGTGCGTTCGGCGCGCCCGTGCAGGAACAGCTTGACGATCTCGTCGAAGAGCCGTGCCGGGGGCACGTGCAGCAGGAGCTCCGCGAGCTCGCCGATGGGCGCGGCCGTGGCCGGATCGAGGTCGAAGTCGAGCTTCGCGGCGAAGCGCAGGGCCCGGAGGATCCGCACCGGATCCTCCCGGTAGCGCTGCTCGGGATCCCCGATGAGGCGGATCCGCCGCGCCGCGAGGTCGTCGAGGCCGCCGGCGAAGTCGTAGATGCAGAAGTCCGCGGGCGTGTAGTAGAGCGCGTTGATGGTGAAGTCGCGCCGTTCCGCGTCCTGATCGATGGTGCCGTAGACGTTGTCCCGCAGGATCATGCCGGTGCCCGACAGGGCGGCGGCCGGTTCGTTCTCGGGGCGGGAGCGCCGTCGGCTCGGCAGGTCCCCGGGCTCGACGGTCGTCGGGTCGGCTTCCGCGGCCGGCCCCCGGAAGGTGGCGACCTCGACGATCTCCCGGCCGAAGCGCACGTGCGCGAGGCGGAAGCGGCGGCCGATGAGGCGCGCGTTGCGGAAGAGCTCCTGCACCTCCTCGGGGCTCGCGTCCGTGGCGACGTCGAAGTCCTTCGGTTCCTGCCCGAGGAGGAGATCGCGCACGCCCCCGCCGACCAGGAAGGCCAGGTGGCCCGCACCGATGAGGCGGTAGAGGACCTTCAGGGCGCCTTCGCTGATGTGGCTCCGGGAGATCGGGTGCTCCGCGCGCGGGACGATGCGGGCATCCGTGTCCGGGAGCACCGGAGGGCGCGGGGTGGCGCGTTCCGTACCGGGGTCGGCAGTCAAGGAGGGGCTGGCCTCGCGAGGACGTCGGGAAAGCCGGCGATGATAGCAGATCGCCGCCCG
>JAZBPF010000067.1:0-8842 GCA_036351515.1 Pseudomonadales bacterium
CTGCTGCTGGCGTCGGGCTGGCTCGGCACCCTGGTGGCCCGGGATCCGGGCTACGTGCTCGTGGCCTGGCGCGAGGCCAGCTTCGAGACGAGCGTGTGGTTCGCGCTCCTGCTCCTGCTCCTCTTCCTGGCGGGGCTGTGGCTGCTGGGACGGGGCTGGCGGATGCTCGCGAGCTCCCGGGCCGGGGTCCTCTCCTGGACCTCGCGACGGCTGCAGCGGCGGGCCCAGCGGGCCACGACGCGCGGGCTCCTCGACCTGGCGCGGGGCGACGCCGGGCGCGCCCGCAAGGCCCTGCTGCAGGCGGCGCCGCGGGTCGAGGCGCCGCTCGTGAACTATCTCGCGGCCGCCCGGGCGGCGCAGGAGGAAGGGGACGCGGAGGGACGCGACGAGGCACTCGAGCAGGCGCTGGCGACGACGCCGGACGCCACCTTCGCCGTCGGCCTCACGCGGGCGGAGCTCCTGGTCGCCGCGCGCAGCTGGGAGGCGGCGCTCGCGACCCTGCTCTCCCTGCGCCGGGAGCAGCCCCGCAGCGCCAACGTGCTCCGGCTCCTGCGCCGGGTCCACGAAGCCCTCGAGGACTGGCCCGCCCTCGCCGAACTCGCCCCGGACCTGGAGCGTGCCGGCGTCGTCGACGAGGACGCGCTGCGGCGGATCCGCCGGCGCTGCTGGCGCGCGCAGCTGGACCGGTCCCTGCGCGAGGGGGCCGGCGCGGGCGACCTCGAGGCGCTGTTCTCGGCGCTGCCGGGCGAGCTCCGGGAGGAGCCGGGGTGCGTCGCCGCGCAGGCGGACGCGCTCGTCGGCGTCGGGGAACCGGCCCGGGCCGAGGCGCTGCTCCGGAAGACCCTCGAGCGTCGCTGGGACCCGACGCTCGTGGAACGCTACGGGCGCATCGAAGGCGTGGACGCGGCGCGACGGCTGAAGACGGCGCGCGGCTGGGTCGACGACCATCGCGACGATCCCGCCCTGCACCTGGCCCTCGGTCGCCTCGCGGTGGCAGCAGGACAGCCGGAACGTGCGCGGGAGCACCTCGAGACGAGCCTCGGGCTGCGGGCGGACCCGGAAGCCCACCTCGCCCTGGCGCGGCTCGCCGCGGAGGCCGGCGACGCGGAGGAAGCGGCGCAGCGCCTGCGCACGGCCCTCGCGCTGCGCGAGGGTGCGCGCAGCGCCGCGGTCGCGGACGGCCGGCAGGCGGGAGGTGCGGACGCGGCCTGAGGGGTGGTCGTCGGGTCGGTGACCGGACGCCCACCGAGGCCGCGCTCAGTCGCTCCAGAGATCGTCCCGGGGCGCGTAGGCGAAGACGTCGGAGCGGGTCCGCTCCCGGCGCAGCCCGTGCGGGCGCAGGGCCGCCACGGTGCCCCAGACCATGGGGGGGCCGCCCGCCACGAGCACGTCCCAGTCCCCGAGCGCGAGGCGGCCGGCGGCGACCTCCTCAGCCACCACGTCCGCCACGCGCCCGCGCCGGCGATCCGCCGTCGCACCGGCTTCGCAGGCCCCGATCCACTGGAAACCCGCCCCCGCGGCGGCGTCGAACTCCCCGGCCAGGTACAGCTCCTCCGGCGTCCGCGCACCCCAGACGAGGCGGAGCGTGGCGCCCGGGTCCCGGCCGTGCTCGCGCACGATGCTCCGGGCCTGGGCGATGCCCGTGCCGCCGGCGAGGATCAGCAGCGGCCGAGGCAGCGGCCGCTCCACGGCGCATTCCCCGTGCGGCAGGTCCACCGCGATGTCGCGGCCCGCGACGAACAGCGCGTCCGCCCGGCTGGCGTCCTCGCTGCCGGGGGTCGGTCGGTAGTGGAGCGTGAGGCGCGGCAGCTCGCGGGGCGCGGAGGCGAGGGAGAAGGGCACCGGCGCCGCATCGGCCCCCGGGGCCGGATCGCTCAGAAGCACGTAGTGGCCGGCACGCACCCCCTCGGGAACCGAGGCCAGGCGCAGCTCGACGCCGAGCACGCCGGCCCCGAGCGGAGCGACGGCCTCGACGCGAGCGGAGACGGTGGTCGGAATGGCTCAGCGGCCCTTCATGGACGAGAAGAACTCGTCGTTGGTCTTGAAGTCCTTGAGCTTGTCGAGGAGGAACTCGATCGCCGCGATGTCGTCCATGTCGTGGAGGAGCTTGCGCAGGATCCAGATGCGCTGGAGCTCGTCCTCGCCCGTGAGCAGGTCCTCGCGGCGGGTACCGGAGCGACGGATGTTGATGGCCGGGAACACGCGCTTCTCGGCGATGCGGCGCTCGAGGTGCAGTTCCTGGTTGCCGGTGCCCTTGAACTCCTCGTAGATGACCTCGTCCATCTTCGAACCGGTCTCGACGAGCGCGGTGGCGATGATCGTGAGGCTGCCGCCCTCCTCGATGTTCCGGGCCGCGCCGAAGAAGCGCTTCGGCCGCTCGAGGGCGTGGGCGTCGACGCCGCCCGTGAGCACCTTCCCCGACGAGGGAACGATGGTGTTGTAGGCGCGGGCGAGGCGGGTGACCGAGTCGAGGAGGACGACGACGTCCTTCTTGTGCTCGACGAGGCGCTTGGCCTTCTCGATCACCATCTCCGCCACCTGCACGTGGCGGGAGGGCGGCTCGTCGAAGGTGCTGGCGACCACCTCGCCGCGCACCGTGCGCTGCATCTCCGTCACCTCTTCCGGGCGCTCGTCGATGAGCAGCACGATGAGCACGACTTCCGGATTGTTGTAGGTGATCGCCTGGGCGATGTTCTGGAGCATGAGCGTCTTGCCCGCCTTCGGCGGCGAGACGATGAGGCCCCGCTGGCCCTTCCCGATCGGTGCGACGAGATCGACGACCCGTGCCGCCAGGTCCTCGGTGCTGCCGTTGCCCCGCTCGAGGCGGAGCCGTTCCTGCGGGAAGAGCGGCGTGAGGTTCTCGAAGAGGATCTTGTGCTTCTTGGTGTTCGGCTCGCTGAAGTTGATCTCGTCGACCTTCAGCAGCGCGAAGTAGCGTTCCCCGTCCTTCGGCGGCCGGATCTTGCCGGCGATGGAGTCGCCCGTGCGCAGGTTGAAGCGGCGGATCTGGCTCGGGGACACGTAGATGTCGTCCGGCCCGGCCAGGTAGGAGGAGTCCGCGGAGCGCAGGAACCCGAAGCCGTCCTGGAGGATCTCCAGGGTTCCGTCACCGTAGATGTCCTCCCCGCTCTTCGCGTGCTTGCGGAGGATGGCCGCGATGACTTCCTGCTTGCGGGACCGGGCGAGGTTCTCGAGGCCCATCTCGCGGGCCATGTCGAGCAGTTCGGGGACGGGTTGGCGCTTGAGGTCGGTGAGATTCATTTCCTTGCGTTCGGATACGGGAGCGCATGACACGCACGAACAGCGTGGGACCCGGCTCGCCGGCCGGTGTGGTTGCGTGGGATGGCTCGGGTAACGGAAGTGGGGCGGAAGAAGGAAGAAGATCCGGAGTGCCTACCACCCCCCCGTAGGCGTCTCCATCGTGCGCCCGGCGGGAGGGCGACGTCAAGCTTTCTCGGTGCGCGGCACCGGGACGCGGAGGAGGCCCGTTCCGGGCCTCGCTCCGGCGCGCCGGAGGCTCAGAGGTTGCTGTCGAGGAAGGCCGCGAGCTGGGACTTGCTGAGGGCGCCCACCTTGGTCGCCTCCACGTCGCCGTTCTTGAACAGCATCAGCGTCGGGATGCCCCGGATGCCGTAGCGGGCGGCCGTGTCCTGGTTCTCGTCGACGTTCACCTTCACGACCTTCACCCGGTCGCCGTACTCGTCGGCGATCTCGTCGAGGATCGGCGCGATCATCTTGCAGGGGCCGCACCACTCGGCCCAGTAATCCACGAGGACCGGGCGGTCGGACTTGAGCACGTCCTCCTCGAAGGACTCCTTGCTGGCGTGCGTGATCTTCTCGCTCATGGGCTTCGCTCCGGTGGCTGTCGCGGGGCGGAAAGGGCGCGGAGTGTATCATCGCCGGCGCCGGGGAGAATGCCCCGGTGGCGTGGCCCGGGTCGGGCTCGCCCGTCGTTTCCGAGGGTGCAGCATATGGACGCGTCGCCGGGATTCAAGTCGCTCCCGCTCCGCGCTGCCGGGGAAGCGGCGCCGGAGCGCGTGGCCGCCGTGGACCTCGGCAGCAACACCTTCCACGTGCTCGTGGCCCGCCTCGACGCCGGGGAACCGCGCGTGCAGGCGCGCCTGAAGTACCGCGTCGGCCTCGCCGCCGGCCTCGAGCCCGACGGTACGCTCCGGGAGCGGGCGCGGGAGGAGGCCCTCGCCGCCCTCGTGCGCATCGCCGACCGGCTCGGGGGCATCGACCGGAGGCGGATCCGGGCCGTCGGCACGAGTGCGCTGCGCGCGCTCCGGGACCCGGGCCCCTTCCTCGCCGCGGCGGAGCAGATCCTCGGCGTGCCCGTGCGGGTGATCTCCGGGGAGGAGGAGGCGCGGCTCGTGTTCACCGGTGCCGCCGAGACCCTGCCCGAGTCCCGGCGGCGCCGCCTCGTGCTGGACATCGGTGGCGGGAGCACGGAGTTCGCCCTCGGCAGCGGCCACGAGGCGGACGCCGTGGCGAGCGTCGCCGTGGGCTGCGTCGGCGTCTCGCGCCGGGCGCTCGCCCCGGGGACCGACGGCGCCGGCGTCATGGCGCGGGCCCTCGCCGAGGCCCGCGCGGCCTTCGCGGACCCGGCCCTCGACGCCTACGTCGCCGCCGGCCGCGCGGAGGTCGTGGGCACCTCCGGCACCGTGCAGTCCGTGCAGGCGGTGCTCCGGGCCCTCGGCTGGATCGACCGGGAGCTCACGCGCACCGCCCTGGAGCGCCTCGCCGGGGCCCTCGCCGAGGAGCCGGTGCTGCCCACGCCCATGGCCGGGCTGGACGCGGACAAGGAGGACGTCCTCCCCGGCGGCCTCGCGCTGCTCCTCGCGGCCTGCGAGCGTCTGTCCGTGGATCGGCTGAGCTGGACCGAGGGGGCGCTGCAGGACGGCCTCCTCCGCGAGCTCGTGCCCCTGCCCGGGGAAGGGCTCCGGCTCCGGTCCCTGCGGGCCCTGCAGGAGCGCTTCTCCGTCGACGGGCCCGGCGCCGACCGGGTCCGCCGGGTGGCCCGGGCCCTCGCGGACGCCTCCGGCGCGGCCCTCGGGCTCGAGCCCGACCATCTCGAGGCGCTGGACGCCGCCGCGGCGCTCCACGGCGTGGGCATGGCCGTCTCCTGGGCGCACCACGAGCGCCACGGCGCCTGGCTGCTGCACCACGCGGAGCTGCGCGGCTTCCGGGCGGACGAGCGCGAGCTCCTGGTGGCGCTCGTCCGGGGCCAGCGGGGGGCCTGGCCCCGTCTCGCCCTCGGGGGCATCGAACGGGCGCGGGCCGCCACGGCCCGGTCCCTGTGCGTGCTCCTGCGCCTCGCGGTGCTCCTGGAACCGCTCGACGTCGAGGGGCTGCCGACCGTGGAGGCCTCGCCGGACGCGCTGTGCCTGCGGGCCGGGCCGGAGTGGTGTCGCCGTCACCCCTGGGTCTGCGACGCGCTCGTGGCGGAGTGCGCCCTCCTCGAGCGGGAGGGCGTGGTGCCGGCGGTGCGCGTGGAGTTTCCCTGCGCCTGACGGGGCCGAGGCGGGCGCGCCGCGCGAAGCGGCTCAGCGGCCGCGCAGCTGCTCGGCGACCCGCAGGGCGAAGTAGGTGAGGATCCCGTCGGCACCGGCGCGCTTCATGGCCAGCAGCGACTCCGGGATCACGCGCTCGTCGAGCCAGCCGTTGCCGATCGCCGCCATGTGCATGGCGTACTCGCCGCTCACCTGGTAGACGAAGGTGGGCACGCCGTAGGTCTCCTTCACGCGGCGCACGACGTCGAGGTAGGGCATGCCGGGCTTGATCATGACCGCGTCGGCGCCCTCGGCGAGATCGAGGCCCACCTCGTGCAGCGCCTCGTCGGAGTTGCCCGGGTCCATCTGGTAGGTCTTCTTGTCGCCCGCCCCGAGGTTCGAGCCGGAGCCCACGGCGTCGCGGAAGGGGCCGTAGTAGCTCGACGCGTACTTGGCGGCATAGGAGAGAATGCGCACGTTCACGTGGCCGTGCGCCTCGAGCTCCTCGCGGATGGCGCCGATGCGTCCGTCCATCATGTCCGAGGGGGCGATGACATCGGCGCCGGCCTCGGCGCAGACGAGGGCCTGCCGGCAGAGGGCGGCCGTGGTGACGTCGTTCAGCACGTAGCCGTGCTCGTCGACGATGCCGTCCTGGCCGTGGCTCGTGTAGGGGTCGAGGGCGGCGTCGGTCACGACGCCGAGCTCGGGCACCGCCTTCTTGATGGCGCGGACGGTCCGTGGCACGAGGCCGTCCTCGTTGTAGGCTTCGCGTCCGTCCGCGGTCTTCAGCTCCGCCGCCGTGTTCGGGAACAGGGCGATCGCCGGGATCCCGAGCTCGAAGGCGCGTTCGGCGTCGCGGACGACCTCCCCGATCGACAGGCGCTCGATCCCGGGCATGGAGGCGACGGGCTCGCGCACGGCCGTGCCCTCGACGACGAACATGGGATAGATCAGGTCGTCGACGGTGAGCGTGTGCTCGCGCATCAGGCGCCGCGAGAAGTCGTCGCGCCGCATGCGCCGCATGCGGGTGGCGGGGAAGCGGCGCGGGCTGCGCGGTCCGTCGTTCACGGCGTGGGGCTCCTCTCTCCCGGTTCGGTCCGCGGCGAGTGTAGCGCCGGCGCGGACGGCCTGTCCCGTCGGTAACCTCCCCCGCAGTCCGGACGACTGCCCCGGAAACCGCCGCGGTCCGGCCGGCCCGACCGCACCCCGATCACCGAACGGACACACGACATGGATCTCCGTCGCAGCCTGCTCCTCGCCGCCCTCGTCCTCGCGGTCGGCGCCTTCTTCCTCCTCGATCTCGGCCAGTACCTCTCCCTGGCCTTCCTCGAGAGCCAGCGCGAGCGTCTCGCCGCCCTGCTCGAGGCGCGTCCCCTCGCCGTCGCGGCCGGGTACTTCCTCGTCTACGTCGCGGTCACGGCGCTCTCGCTGCCCGGCGCGGCGATCATGACGCTGGCCGGCGGCGCGCTCTTCGGGCTCCTCTGGGGCACGGTCGTCGTCTCCTTCGCGAGCACCCTCGGCGCGACGCTCGCCTTCCTGCTCGCGCGCTTCCTGCTCCACGACTGGGTCCAGGCCCGCTTCCGGGCCCAGCTCGCGCCCCTGAACCGGGGCATCGAGCGGGACGGGGCCTTCTACCTGTGCTCCCTGCGGCTCGTGCCCGTGTTCCCGTTCTTCGTGCTCAATCTGGTCATGGGGCTGACGCCGATCCGCACGGCGACCTTCGCCGTGGCCAGCCAGCTCGGCATGCTTCCGGGCACGGCGGTCTACGTCTTCGCCGGCACGCGCCTCGCCGAGATCGAACGCCCGGGCGACGTGCTCTCGCCGGATCTCCTCGCCGCCTTCGTGCTCCTCGCTCTCTTCCCGTGGATCGCGCGGGCCGTGACCAACGCCGTCGCGGCCCGGCGGACCCTCTCACGCTGGCAACGGCCGGCGCGCTTCGACGACAACCTCATCGTGATCGGCGCCGGCTCCGCGGGCCTCATCGCCGCGCTCATCGCCGCCACCGTGAAGGCGAAGGTCACGCTCGTGGAGCGCGGGAAGATGGGCGGGGACTGCCTGAACACGGGCTGCGTCCCCTCGAAGGCCCTGATCACCTCCGCCCGGGTGGCCCGCACGCTCGCCGACGCCCCCCGCTTCGGCTTCGCGCCGGTCACTACGCGCACGGACTTCCCGGCGGTCATGCGCCGGGTGCACGAGGCCATCGCCACGATCGAGCCGAACGACTCGCCGGAGCGCTACCGCGGGCTCGGCGTGAACGTGGTGCTCGGCGAGGCCCGCATCGTCGATCCCTGGACCGTGGAAGTGGACGGCGAGCGGCGCACGGCGCGGAACATCGTCCTCGCCACCGGGGGCGCGCCGGTGGTGCCACCGATCCCCGGCCTCGCGGACCTGGAACCGCTCACCTCCGAGACCCTCTGGGAACTGCAGACGCTCCCCGAGCGCCTGCTGGTCATGGGCGGCGGTCCCATCGGCTGCGAGCTCGCCCAGAGCTTCGCGCGCCTCGGCTCGGCGGTGACGCTCGTGGACATGGCGCCGCGGATCCTGCCGCGGGACGACCGCGAGGCGTCGGAGCTCGTCGCCGCGTCGCTGGCCGAGGACGGGGTGCGCATCCTCGTGAACCACCGTGCCGCCGCCTTCCGGAAGGAGGGCGAGGGCGGCGTGCTGACGGCGGAGACGAAGGGCGCGTCCGTCGAGATCCCCTTCGACCGTGTGCTCGTCGCGGTCGGCCGCCGCCCCGTCGTCGACGGCCTGGGCCTGGACGAGCTCGGCGTGCGGCGCCGGGAGAACGGCACGCTCGAGGTGAACGACCACCTTCAGACCTCGATCCCGACGATCTACGGCTGCGGCGACGTGGTCGGTCCCTACCAGTTCACGCACATGGCCTCGCACCAGGCCTGGTACGCCGCCGTGAACGCGCTCTTCGGGACCTTCCGCCGCTTCCGCGTGAACTACGCCGTGGTGCCCTGGTGCACCTATACCGAGCCGGAGGTCGCCCGCGTCGGTCTGTCGGAGGACGAGGCCGCCGCGGAGGGCGTCGCCGTGGAGGTCTCCACCTTCGAGTTCGCCCACAACGACCGGGCCATCACCGAGTCGGAGCGCCGGGGCTTCGTGAAGGTGCTCACGCCGGCCTCGGGGAGCGACCGGATCCTCGGCGTCACCATCGTCGGACCCCACGCCGGCGAGCTCCTCGCCGAGTGGACCCTCGCCATGACCCACGGCCTCGGCCTGAAGAAGATCATGGGCACGATCCACGTCTATCCGACGCTCTCGGAGATCAACAAGTCGGCGGCGAGCAGCTGGCGGAAGAAGCACGCGCCGGAGCGCCTGCTCGAGTGGGTCGGGCGCTTCCA